>NZ_JALJRI010000105.1:0-15094 GCF_024519795.1 Micrococcus sp. Mcc89
GCTCATCGGCGAGCCCGGCGTCGGCAAGACCGCCGTCGTCGAGGGCCTGGCCCAGGCGATCGACCGCGGCGACGTCCCGGAGACGCTCAGGGACAAGCAGCTCTACTCGCTGGACCTCGGCTCGCTCGTGGCCGGCTCCCGCTACCGCGGCGACTTCGAGGAGCGCCTGAAGAAGGTGCTCAAGGAGATCCGCACGCGCGGGGACATCATCCTGTTCATCGACGAGATCCACACCCTCGTCGGGGCGGGTGCGGCCGAGGGCGCGATCGACGCCGCCAGCATCCTCAAGCCGATGCTGGCCCGCGGTGAGCTGCAGACCATCGGCGCCACCACGCTGGACGAGTACCGCAAGCACATCGAGAAGGACGCCGCGCTCGAGCGCCGCTTCCAGCCGATCCAGGTCGCCGAGCCGTCCGTCGAGGACGCCACGGAGATCCTGCGCGGCCTGCGGGACCGCTACGAGGCGCACCACAAGGTCTCCATCACGGACGGCGCGCTCAAGGCCGCCGCCGGCCTGGCGGACCGCTACGTCTCCGACCGGCACCTGCCGGACAAGGCCATCGACCTGATCGACGAGGCCGGAGCGCGTCTGCGCATCCGTCGCATGACCGTCCCGCCGGAGATCAAGGCCTACGAGTCCCGGATCGCGGAGGTGCGCACCCAGAAGGAGGCCGCCATCGACGGCCAGGACTTCGAGGGCGCCGCCCGCCTGCGGGACCAGGAGCAGCAGCTCGAGGACGAGCGTCGCGAGAAGGAGCAGGCGTGGCGCACCGGCGCGGACGCCGACGTCGCCACGGTGGACGAGGACCTCATCGCCGAGGTGCTCTCCAAGTCCACCGGCATCCCGGTGTTCAAGCTCACCGAGGAGGAGACGGACCGCCTGCGCAACATGGAGGAGGAGCTCCACCGCCGCGTGATCGGCCAGGACGAGGCGATCAAGTCCCTGTCCCGCGCCATCCGCCGCACCCGCGCGGGCCTGAAGGACCCGAACCGCCCCTCGGGGTCGTTCATCTTCGCCGGCCCCACCGGCGTCGGCAAGACGGAGCTGGCCAAGTCCCTCGCGGAGTTCCTCTTCGGGGACGAGGACGCGCTCATCACGCTGGACATGTCCGAGTTCCAGGAGAAGCACACCGTCTCGCGTCTGTTCGGTGCCCCTCCCGGCTACGTGGGCTACGAGGAGGGCGGCCAGCTCACCGAGAAGGTCCGCCGCCGTCCGTTCTCCGTGGTGCTGTTCGACGAGGTGGAGAAGGCCCATCAGGACCTGTTCAACTCCCTGCTGCAGATCCTCGAGGACGGTCGCCTGACCGACTCGCAGGGCCGTGTGGTGGACTTCAAGAACACCGTGATCATCATGACCACGAACCTCGGCACCCGGGACATCTCCAAGGGCGTCATGACCGGCTTCCAGTCGGCCACGGACACCACCACCGGGTACGAGCGGATGAAGGGCAAGGTCAAGGAGGAGCTGCGCCAGCACTTCCGCCCCGAGTTCCTCAACCGTGTGGACGACGTGATCGTGTTCCCGCAGCTGCAGAAGCACGAGATCGTGGAGATCGTGGACCTGTTCGTCTCCCGCCTCGGCAAGCGCCTGGCGGAGCAGGATCTGTCCATCGAGCTCACCCAGTCCGCCAAGGATCTGCTCGCGGACCGCGGCTACGATCCGGCCATGGGCGCCCGCCCGCTGCGCCGCACCATCCAGCAGATGGTGGAGGACCAGCTCTCGGAGAAGATCCTCTTCGGTGAGATCCCGGCCGGCTCCCTCATCACCGTGGACGCCACGGGCGAGGGGGAGGGCGCCGAGCTGACGTTCACGTTCTCCGGCGGCCGGGAGGCCCTGGAGGGTGCGGACCTGGCCGAGCTCGAGCCCGGTGCCGGCGATCCGGTGGACGCCGACCGCTCCGCGTGACCCGCGGGGCCTGACCCACGACGCCGGACCGCGCGTCCGGTGGCCACGGCCCGTCGCCCCTCCCCCTCGGGAGGAGGCGGCGGGCCGTCGTCGTGCCCCCGCGGGGACGTCGGGGCCGAGGTCCGCGACACCGCCGCCGGCATCAAGGACGGCCTCGCGAAGGACCGCTGAACCGGCCCGCCTCCCCGCAGACGCGAGAGGGGTTCCCTCGCGGCGGGATCGGTGCCACTGTGGTCTGTGACCGCTCGACGGTGGTCCTGTCTCCGCTTCGGCCCGGCACTCGCCGGGACGGCTGCGGAGCAGCCCCGAGAAGAAGGAGGCCGCCCATGGGTATCGGTGACCTGAACAACCTCGCAAACCAGCACTCGGACAAGATCGACGAGGCCGTGGACAACGCTCAGGAGCAGCACGGCGACAAGCTCGGCGAGCACGGCGACACCGTGAACAAGGGTGTCGACGGCGCGCAGGAGAAGTTCCTGTCCGGGGACGAGGGCGAGCAGCAGGCCTGAGCCTGCCGTCGACGCCGCGGGAGCCCCCGCCCGGTCCGCCGGGACGGGGGCTCCCGTCTGTCCGGGGTCGGGATGTCCGTGCCTAGACTGGACCCCATGCCTGCCGACCGCCCCCTCACCCTCCGCTCGGCGCGGACCCAGGACGTGCCGGTCATCCAGGCGCTCGTGGAGCCGCTGGCGCAAGAGCGCGTGCTGCTCCAGAAGGAGGCTGTGGCCTACTACGAGGCCATCCAGGAGTTCGTGGTCGCCGAGGAGGCGGACGGGACCCTGGCCGGCTTCGGCGCCCTCCACGTGATGTGGCAGGACATCGCCGAGGTCCGCACCCTCGCCGTCTCGGAGGCCCACCGGGGGGCCGGCGTCGGGCACCTGGTCATCGAGGAGCTGCTGGACCGTGCGCGGGCCGTGGGCGTCGAGCGGGTCTTCTGCCTGACCTTCGAGGTCGAGTTCTTCCGCCGGCACGGTTTCGAGGTGATGGCGGACCAGTCCGTCGTGGACCCGGAGGTCTACGCGGAACTGCTGCGCTCCACGGACGAGGGTGTCGCCGAGTTCCTGGACCTCGCCCGGGTCAAGCCGAACACGCTCGGCAACACGCGGATGATCCGCCGCCTCTGATCCGCCGCACCGCGGGCCGCCCCGTGCCCCGGCGAGGTCAGTCCGGGAAGGTGAGGCCGCCGTCGTCGTCCCGGGCCAGCAGCCCGTCCGACACGAGCCCGGCGACGCACCGCGCCCACTGCGCGTCGTCGGGGCGGTGCGACCCGAGCCGCCCCCCGGCCACGACGACGGCGGGCACCTCCGCCTCGGCCACGCGCCCGTGCTCGCGGACGGCGGCCATCACGGCCCCGCGCACCTGACGGTCCGTGCCGGCCCAGGCCTGGCCGCGCGGCACCTCCACCGGCGGCGGGGAGCCCGCTGCGACCCACGCGCACGTCTCCGCCAGCGGGCAGCGGTCGCAGGCGGGGGAGCGGGCGGTGCAGACGAGGGCCCCGAGTTCCATGACGGCCGCGTTCCACGCGTTGGCGCGGGCGGGGTCCTCGGGCATGAGGGCCTGGGCGCGGCGCATCTCGGCGCGGGTCAGCGACCTGCCGGGCAGGGCCTCACCCGCGACCGCGCGCGCGATCACCCGGCGCACGTTGGTGTCCACGACGGTCTCGGGGACGCCGAACGCGAAGCTCGCGACCGCCGCGGCCGTGTACTCGCCGACGCCGGGCAGGGCGCGCAGGGCGGCGGGGTCGGCCGGCACCCGGCCGTCGTGGCGCTCGACGACGGCCCGGGCGGCCTCCTGGAGGCGCAGGGCCCGGCGCGGGTAGCCGAGCCGGTCCCAGGCCGTGAGCACGTCTGCGGTGGGGGCGGCGGCCAGGTCCGCGGGGGTGGGCCAGCGCTCCAGCCACTCCCGCCAGCGGGGCAGCACCCTCACGACCGGCGTCTGCTGGAGCATGATCTCCGAGACGAGCACGCCCCACGGGGAGCAGTCCGGGCTGCGCCAGGGCAGGTCTCGGGCGTGGACGGCGAACCAGCCCAGCACCGCGTCGTGCAGGCGCGGCACGTCCACCGTGGGCGGGACGAGGGGGGCGGGCGCGGGCATGGCGTCCACTGTAGGGTGCGCCGCCGCCTACCCTGGATCGCATGCCGTCTCGTCCGACTTCCCCCGGGTCGAAGCCGTCCCCCGCCGTCTACCGCCGCCGGCGGCTCGTGGCCGCCCTGCTCGCCCTCGTGCTCCTGGTCCTGGTGGGGTGGGCCGTCGTGGCGCTCGTCCGCGCCGGGATCGGCGCCTTCTCCTCCGAGGACGCCGCCCCCTCCGCCGCCCCGACGCCGGTGCACTCCCCGTCGCCCGCCCCGGCCACGGACGCCGAGTCCGGCTCCGCCTCGCCCACCGTGGCCGTCGAGGACGCGGCCGAGTGCCAGCGCTCGGACCTGCGGATCGCCGCCTCCGCGGACCGGTCCGAGTACCAGCGGGGCGAGGAGGCCGAGCTGCGCCTGGGCATCACGAACCTCTCCTCGACCCCGTGCCGCACGGATGTGGGCACGGCCCGGCAGGAGTTCACGATCCGCACGGTCGAGGGCGACGACGTCTTCTCCACCCGCATCTGCCAGGCGGACCCCGCGGAGGCCCAGCGGGTGCTGTACCCGCACGAGGAGCTCACCGCCGTGTACCGCTGGTCTGGCCGCGCCTCGAGCCAGGACTGCGGCCGCCTCGGCGCTCTCGCCGAGCCCGGGCCCCATCTGCTGACGGTCAGCCTCGGCGACGTCACCTCCCGCCCCGTGGCGCTGAAGATCCTCGAGGAGCTCGCCCCGGGGGCCCAGGACGGCGGCTCCTCGGCCACCCCCTCCTCGAGCGGCAGCGCCTCCCCGTCGGGGTCCGCCTCCCCGTCGGGGTCCGCCTCGCCGTCCCCGGCGTCGGCCTCGCCGTCCGCGGCACCGGCGACGACCACCGACCCGTCGCCGTCGCCGTCTCGCTGAACCGGGTGCGCCGTCAGCGGCCGGGGCCGGCGTCCGGATGCGTGGCTGGGCCGCCGCCCGTCCACGTGGGGATCGTGGCGAGGGCCTCGCCGATCGAGCCGACCTCCGCCACCGTGAAGCCCGCCGGGACGTCCCCGAGCGACTCGGGGGAGCGGGGGACCAGGGCGCGGGTGAAGCCCAGCCGCGCGGCCTCGCGCACCCGTCGCCCGATGCCGGGCACCGGGCGCACCTCCCCGGCCAGCCCGAGCTCGCCGACCGCGATCATCCCCTGCGGGACGGGGGCCGAGAGCTTCGCCGAGGCCACGGCGACGGCCACGGCCAGGTCCGAGGCGGGCTCCGAGAGCCGCACGCCGCCCACGGTGGCCACGTAGCAGTCGTCCTGGGCGAGGGCGAAACGGGCCCGGCGCTGGAGCACGGCCAGGAGCATGTTCACGCGCGCCGCGTCCACCCCGGAGACGGTGCGGCGCGGACTGCCGCCGGCGGACGGGGTGAGCAGGGACTGCACCTCGGCCACGAGCGGGCGCCGGCCCTCGAGCGTCACCGTCACGCACGTGCCCTCGACCGGCTCCGAGACGCCCGAGAGGAACAGACCGGAGGGGTCGTCCAGGGACTCGATGCCGTCCTCCCGCAGGTCGAAGCAGCCGACCTCGTCCGTGGGCCCGAAGCGGTTCTTCACCGCACGCACCAGGCGCAGCCGTGAGTGGCGGTCCCCCTCGAACTGGCAGACCACGTCCACGAGGTGCTCGAGCAGCCGCGGGCCCGCGATGGTCCCGTCCTTCGTCACGTGGCCCACCAGGACCGTGGTGATCCCCTTCTCCTTGGCCGTGTGGATGAGGCTGGCCGCCACCTCGCGCACCTGGCTGACGCCCCCGGCGATCCCGTCCACCTCGGTGGACTGCAGCGTCTGCACGGAGTCCACGATCACCAGCTCCGGGTCCGTCCGCTCGATCTGCCCCAGCGCCCGGCCCAGGTCCGTCTCCGCCGTCAGACGCAGGGTGTCCGCGATCGCCCCGATCCGGTCCGCCCGAGAGCGCACCTGCGCCGCCGACTCCTCGCCCGTCAGGTACAGCACCGAGCGCGGGCCGCCGCCGCCCGCGCCGCGCGCCGTCTGGGCGGCCACGTCCAGCAGCAGCGTGGACTTGCCGATGCCCGGCTCGCCGGCCAGCAGGATCACCGCGCCCGGCACGAGGCCGCCGCCGAGCACGCGGTCCAGCTCGCGCACCCCCGTGGAGCGGAACGAGGCCAGCGTGGCGTCCACGTCCGCGATGCGCGGCGCGACCTCCGCGACCGTGGCCGCGCGCGTGCGACCGGTGGTGGACGTCAGCCCGATCTCCTCGACCGTGCCCCACGACTGGCACTCCCCGCAGCGGCCGACCCACTTCACGGTGGTCCAGCCGCACTCGGTGCAGCGGTATCCGGGGGCACGCTTCGGGGCGGTCTTGGTGGCCATGCGCCCACTCTAGGAGCCGGGGCGGACGCGTTAGCCGGCCCGCGGGCGGCCCCGACGTCGACCGCCGGGGCCGCGCGCCGCCGTCGGGCTCAGACGCGGGGCAGGTAGGCCCGCGCCTCGTCGTGCTCGGCGCCCGTGGCCTCGATGAGGTCCACCATCATGGGCCGCAGCAGCATCACGAGCGCCTCGCCGTGCACGGACCCGCCGCCCAGCTGGTGCGGGTCCAGCGCGGACGCGGACGCCCCCAGGGCGTCCCGCGCCACGGACAGCGAGCGGTGGCGGCCCTCGGCCTGCGGCTCCACGAGGGAGCGGTGCAGGATCTCGACGGCGTCCGCGGCGTCGTCGAACCAGGCGGCCAGGCGCTCGCGGTCGTCGTCGTCGAACACGCCCTCGTCCAGGACCGAGACCACCCGCCGGGCCACGATCCGCAGGGAGCGCACCGCCAGGTCCGAGCGATCCGCCGCGTTCACCGCGTCGTCCACGAAGGAGCGCGAGGAGCGGTGCAGCGGGTTGAACACGGTCTGCTCATGCGTGACGCGCAGCTCGTTGCGCAGCGCCTCCAGCGTGGTGTGCGTGCCGCGGCTGGCCACGAGCGCCATCCACGCGGTGCGGGAGTCGTCGTCCCGCAGGGCCCGGGAGAGGTCGCGCAGCACCGTGGCGATCGAGTTGTAGAGCCCACCCAGCTGACGCACCGCGGGGCGTCGCACGTCCTGGGGTGAGAGGAACGTGACGAGCAGGGCCAGGACGCCGCCCACGATCGCGTCCTGGCTGCGGACGAACGGCCCTCCCGCGCCGATGGGCAGGAGGACCACGAGGACGGACTGCAGGGACATCTGCATCGTGAACGTGGCGCCGGAGTCCAGGAACCGGGCCACCATCACGGACACGAACACGACCACCGAGGCCTGCCACAGGCCGCGGCCGAGCCCGACCATGAGCAGGTCCCCGATCAGGATGCCGACGGTGCAGCCGACGGCGACCTCGGCCACCTTGCGCAGCTTCGGCTCCCGTTGGAAGCCGAGGGCGATCAGCAGGGCGGTGGAGGCGAACAGGGGCTGCTGGTGGCCCAGGATGGTCTCCGCGAACCAATAGGCGCCCACCGCGCAGACCGCGACGAGGGCGGCCTGGCCCACGGAGGAGCGGACGCGGGACCAACCCGCACGGGCGCGCCGACGCAGGAAGCGGCCGAGGCGCTCCCCGCGGGTCTGGGGGTCGACCATCGGCACCGTGCCCGTGGCGGTGGCGAAGCGGTCCGTCATGCGGCCAGCCTAGTCCGACGCCGCGGAGCCCCCGCCGTGCGAGGCTCAACCAAGCATTGTGACCCACGGCACAGCTCATTCCTGCGAATGCCGCTCCCGTTCACCATCTGTTCACCCCGGCCGAGCACTCGATTCACCTCTGGACCGTACGGTCGGGTGCGGTGCAGAACCGGGCCAGCCGGACGCTCTGCCCTCACCGTCGTCATCCGATTGAAAGAGGCTCTTCGTGAAGGCTCACCGCTTCGGCCGCTCCGCCGCCCTCCTGTCCGTGGCCGCCATCGCCCTGACCGCCTGCTCCTCCGCGGACAGCGGCAACGGCGGCTCCGATGCCTCCGGCTCCGCCGGCGGCTCCGATGCCTCCGGCTCCGCCGGGGGCGAGCAGGGCACCACCTCCGAGGTCCAGGGCAACCTGGTCGGCGCCGGCGCCTCCTCGCAGGAGGCGGCCATGACCGCCTGGACCCAGGGCGTCACCGAGACCGCTCCGAACCTGACCGTGCAGTACTCCCCGGACGGCTCCGGTGCCGGTCGTGAGAAGTTCCTCGCCGGCGCCACCTCCTTCGCCGGCTCCGACGCGGCCCTCAAGGAGGAGGAGGCTGAGTCCGCCAAGGAGAACTGCG
The DNA here is from genome assembly GCF_024519795.1 of Micrococcus sp. Mcc89. Taxonomy (NCBI): domain Bacteria; kingdom Bacillati; phylum Actinomycetota; class Actinomycetes; order Micrococcales; family Micrococcaceae; genus Micrococcus; species Micrococcus sp. Mcc89. The sequence goes on from NZ_JALJRI010000105.1 coordinate 8,199, forward strand.
GCGACGAGGGCGCGTTCCACGTGCCGGCCTACATCTCCCCGATCGCCGTGGCCTACAACCTGCCGGGCGTCGATGAGGTCAAGATGGACGCCGAGACCATCGCCAAGGTGTTCTCCGGCGAGATCAAGAACTGGAACGACGAGGCCATCGCCGCGCAGAACGAGGGCGTCGAGCTGCCCGACACCCCGATCACCGTCGTGCACCGTTCCGACGACTCGGGCACCACCGAGAACTTCACCGCCTACCTCACCGAGGCCGCCGGCGATGCCTGGTCCTATGACGAGGTCGAGACCTGGCCGTCCGACATCACCGCCGAGTCCGCCCAGGGCACCAAGGGTGTCGTGGGCCTGGCCTCCCAGACCGAGGGCGCCATCACCTACGCCGACGCCTCCGCCGTGGGCGAGCTGGGCACCGTGTCCGTGAAGGTCGGCGAGGAGTATGTGAAGTACTCCGCCGAGGCCGCGGCCGCGACCGTCGAGAAGTCCGAGGCCAAGGAGGACGGCTCGATCGAGCTCGACCGCGCCACCGACGAGTCCGGCGTGTACCCCGTCGTGTTGGTCTCCTACCACATCTACTGCAACCAGTACGAGTCGCAGGAGACCGTGGACCAGGTCAAGGCCTTCGCCGAGTACGTCGTGTCCGAGGACGGTCAGAAGACCGCCGAGGAGTCCGCGGGCAACGCCCCGATCTCCGAGGACACCCGCAAGAAGGCCATGGAGCGCATCGAGGCCATCTCGGTCAAGGGCTGATGTCGCTTCTTGTCGGCTGACCCGCCGCCGCTTCGGCCGCCGGGCCCCACGGGCCCGGCGGCTGAAGCCGCGTCAGGGCTCTCGTTCGTCGCGGCCCGTCCATCACCACGCACGTCGATCTGAGGGAAGGCACTGTGTCCTCAACCACCAACGAGGCGGCACCGAAGCCGTCCAGCCTGCGCGGCCCCCGCCGCGGAGCCGCCGGAGACAAGCTCCTCTCCGGCGGGGCCCTGGCGGCCGCCGTCCTGATCCTGCTCGTGCTCGCCTTCGTGGCGGTCTTCCTCCTGACGGAGGCATGGCCTGCCCTGCAGCCGGGTGCGGAGCTCGTGTCCGCGGACTCCTTCTTCCAGTACGTGTGGCCGCTCATGGCCGGCACCGTGATGGTGTCGATCATCGCTCTGCTCATCGCCACCCCGGTCGCGATCGGTGTCGCCCTGTTCATCTCGCACTATGCGCCCCCGCGCATCGCGCAGTCGGTGGGCTTCGTGATCGATCTGCTGGCCGCGATCCCCTCCGTGGTCTACGGCGTGTGGGGCTGGCTGACGCTCGCTCCGCTGATGGTGCCGATCTACGGCTGGCTCAACGAGAACCTGGGCTTCATCCCGTTCTTCGGCGGCTCGGCCACCACCACGGGCCGTACCCTGCTGACCTCGGGCGTCGTGCTGGCCGTGATGGTCCTGCCGATCATCACCGCGCTCTGCCGTGAGATCTTCACCCAGACCCCGAAGCTCCACGAGGAGGCCGCGCTCGGCCTCGGCGCCACGCGCTGGGAGATGATCAAGATGACCGTGTTCCCGTTCGCCCGGGCCGGCATCATCTCCTCGATCATGCTCGGCCTCGGCCGCGCGCTCGGCGAGACCATGGCGGTCACCATGGTGCTCTCCGGCGGTGTCTTCTCCTGGTCGCTCGTGGAGTCCGGCAGGAACCAGACGATCCCGTCGGAGATCGCGCTCAACTTCCCCGAGGCGTTCAACATGCGCCTGCACGAGCTGATCGCTGCCGGTCTCATGCTCTTCATCATCACCCTGGCGGTGAACATGATCGCCCGCGCGATCGTGAACAAGCACAAGGAATTCTCGGGAGCCAACTGACATGAGCACTGTCTCGACTTCTCCCCGGGCCACCGAGGACAGCGTGACGCCGCGGCGTCATTCCCTGACCGAGGGTCAGAAGCCCGGCTGGACCTGGATGGCCGTCGCAGCTGCCGCGGCCGTCGTCGCCGCCGGCCTGACCGTGCTGCTCAGCGGCGCCTTCAACGTCGTCGGTTTCGTGATCATCGCCGCCATCCTCTACATCGCGGGGCTCTACGTGGCCACCCGCGTGATGGAGAACCGGCGCCGCGCCGCAGACGGCCTGTGCCGCAACCTCGTGTGGCTGGCGTTCCTCGTGGCCCTGGTGCCGCTGGTCTCCGTGCTGTGGTCGGTCCTCTCCGCCGGTCTGCCGACCCTGATCGCCAACCCGCAGATCATGGCGTACGACATGACGGGCATCACCGGCATCGACGACTCGGCGTGGGTGGAGGACGGCAAGCCCGCCGGCGGGCTCGCGGGCGGTTTCGGCCACGCCCTGATCGGCACCGTCGTGATCACGATCATCGCGACCCTGATCTCCGTGCCGATCGGCATGCTCACCTCCATCTACCTGGTGGAGTACAGCCGCGGCGGCTGGTTCTCCCGGGCCATCGTGTTCTTCGTGGACGTCATGACCGGCACCCCCTCGATCGTGGCCGGCCTCTTCGCCTACGCCGCGATCACGTGGGTCCTGACCCTGGTCACCGGCAGCAAGTCCACCGCACTGCAGTCCGTGCAGATGGGCCTCACGGCCGCGATCGCCCTCTCGGTGCTGATGATCCCCGTGGTCGTGCGATCCACGGAGGAGATGCTCCGTGTGGTGCCCAACGAGCTGCGCGAGGGCGCCTACGCCCTCGGCGTGCGCAAGTGGCAGACCATCGCCAAGGTGGTCCTGCCCACCGCGATCTCCGGCATCGCCTCCGGCGTCACCCTGGCCATCGCCCGCGTGGCGGGCGAGACCGCGCCGATCCTCGTGACGGCCGGCTTCGCCACCAGCATCAACTGGAACCCGTTCGACAACTGGATGACCGCGCTGCCGGTGTACATCTACCGCCAGCTGGTCGCCCCGACCTCGCCCACGGCGGCGGACCCCTCGACCGCCCGCGCCTGGGCAGCCGCCCTGCTGCTCGTGACCATCGTCATGCTGCTCAACCTGGCGGCACGGTTCATCGCCAAGGCGTTCGCCCCCAAGAAGGGCCGGTGAGGCCCGGCCGCCCGGAATCCCCCGGGCGGCCGGCCCCGGCCCCGTCGCACCCCCCCAGAGACTTCCACGAAGGAACAGAACCACTCATGTCCAAGCGCATCCAGGCCATCGACGTCGATGTCTTCTACGGCAAGTTCAAGGCCGTCGAGGGCGTCAACATCGACATCGCCCCCCGCTCCGTCACCGCCTTCATCGGCCCCTCCGGCTGCGGCAAGACCACTTTCCTGCGCAGCATCAACCGCATGCACGAGGTGCTCCCCGGCGCCACCGTGGACGGCCAGCTCCTGCTCGACGGCGAGGACATCTACGGGCCCGGTGTGGACCCGGTCCGCGTCCGTTCCCAGATCGGCATGGTCTTCCAGCGCCCGAACCCGTTCCCCACGATGTCCATCCGGGACAACGTGCTGGCCGGCTACAAGCTCAACGGCACCCGCCTGAACAAGTCCCGTGCGGACGAGCTCGTGGAGAAGTCCCTGAGCGGCGCCAACCTGTGGAACGAGGTCAAGGACCGCCTCGACAAGCCCGGCTCCGGCCTCTCCGGCGGTCAGCAGCAGCGTCTGTGCATCGCCCGCTCCATCGCGGTGCAGCCCGACGTGATCCTCATGGACGAGCCCTGCTCCGCGCTCGACCCGATCTCCACCCTCGCCGTCGAGGACCTGATCAACGAGCTCAAGGAGGAGTACACGGTCATCATCGTCACGCACAACATGCAGCAGGCCGCGCGCGTGGCGGACAAGACCGCGTTCTTCAACATCCAGGGCGTCGGCAAGCCCGGCAAGCTGATCGAGTACGACGACACCAACGTCATCTTCAACAACCCCTCGAGCCAGCAGACCGAGGACTACGTCTCCGGCCGTTTCGGCTGAGCCGCCCCGCGCTCCGTCCCCGACCCCGTCCGGCCGCACGCCGGGCGGGGTCGCGGCGTCTGCGGGGCCGGGCGTCGTCGTCGGGCGCGGCCTCAGGCCAGCGGGACGAGGGCCAGCGTGCCGAGGAGGCCGAGGAGCGCGCAGGCCACCGGCGTGAGCACCCACCAGCCGACCACGCGCAGCACGGTGGGCCAGCGCACGGACGCGTAGGTCTGCGTCTGGCCGGCGCCCACGATGGCCGCCGTCGCCGTGTGGGTGGAGGACAGGGGCAGGTGGAACACCAGGGAGCCGACGAACAGCAGGCCCCCGGGGATGACGGCGGCCACGGACGCCCGCAGGGGGTCGAGGCGGACGAGACGCTCGGTGAGGGTCCAGGCGATCCGCCAGGCGCCACCCAGCGTGCCGAGCCCGACCGCGAAGGCGAACAGGAACGCGCCCCCCACGAACTCGGCCGTCAGGGCGTCCGGCGCCAGGACGGACCCGGACCCCACCAGCACGGCGGCCCACAGCACCCCCATGCGCTGACCGGCCTGCAGGCCGTGGCCCATGGCCATGGCGCTGGCGGAGATGCCCAACGCGACGCGGGCCCGGTGCTGGACGTTGACCGTGGTGCCCCGGGTGGCGAGCCGCATGGCGGGGGCGGTGAGCAGGCGGGCGAGCGCCCACGCGATCAGGGGCGAGAGCAGCAGGCTGAGCAGCACCTCGGCGCGGACGAGGTCGAAGATGGTGTGGGCGACGTCGACGTCCAGGCTCAGACGTACCGCGAGGTGGCTGCCCGCCAGCGCGGAGATCAGCGCGTGCGTGCTGGAGCCGGGCAGGCGCCGCCACCACAGCAGCAGACCCCACGCGAGGGTCACCGCGCAGGACACGCCCACGGCCAGGGGGCCGATCTCGCTGCGCACCGCGGGCGAGGTGAAGTAGTGCACGCTCAGCGTGATGAGCCCGATGCCCAGCAGGGCGCCCACGGTGTTGACCGCTCCGGTCAGGAGGAGGGCCCCGCGCGGGGTCAGCGCCCGGTACCGGACAGGCAACGCCGCGGCGTTGGGGGCGTCGCGGAACCCCATCAGCGCGCCGACGGCGCACAGCAGAACGAGGACGACGGCGAGCCCCGCGGTCACGGCGCCTCCACCGGCTCAGGACTCACGGACGAGCACCATGCCCAGGTCCATGTTCACGCGGGAGAGGGCCTCGAGCGCCGCGTGCAGCGCCCAGGCGACCTCGCGCTGGCGGTTGTAGTCGCGCTGCAGCAGGTCCATGCCGAGATCGGCGAGCCACTCGACCATGATCCGCTCCGTGCGGCGGGAGGCGCGCAGCAGCTGCATCCACGTGGCCTCCAGGGCGTCGAGGTCGCGCATCTCGGCGGCGCCGCGGGCGAGCAGCTCGGCCTGCCGCCCCACGGTCTCGAGGACGTCGAGGGCGTGCGTCGGCAGCTCCTCGAGGTCGGCCCGCTGGATCAGCACGCCCGCCGACACGACGCGCCGGGTGGTCGCGTGCACGCCGCTGGCCAGCCGGTAGAGGTCCTGACGGGGCAGCGGAGTCACGTAGGCGCTGCGCAGCGCGGTGAGGAAGGCCATGAGGGTGGCGCTCGAGGACGAGTCGAGCTCCTCGAGCTCACGGGCGGCACGGTCCGCCTCGGGTCCGCGGGTCCCCGCGACCTGGGCCACCAGATGCACGGACCGGTGCAGGGCCTCGGCGAGGTCCGCCATGTGGCGCAGCGCCGGGGTGTCGCGCGTGACGAGCCAGGGCATGCGGGGGGACATGGGCAGCGGTCGCTCTCTCGTCGACGGGTGGCGAAGGGGTCGACGACGACGCCGGACCGGGAACGCCTCTCGGCGGAAGGCCGCTCGCAGCGGCTATGTGTTGGAGCCCGGGGTTACCAGCGGCCCGGCGCCGTCCCCTTCAGTCTAGCGATCCGTCCCGAAACGCTCGACCCGCCGCCTCCAGGGCGTCGGCGGTGCTGACCAGGCGCGCGGCCCGGCGGGTGAGGGCGGCGGCGCGGTCCGGGGCGGCGGCCTCGGAGCCCTCGGCGTGCTCGACCTGGCCCAGGGCCACGACGCGGGCGTAGGCCGCGGCGCGCTCGAACGCGACGTCGATCTCGGAGCGGTAGGCGCCCGTGAGGATCGTGTCCGTGAGGCGGCGCAGCTCGGCCGGCCCCGGCGGCTCGACGGCGCCCGCCACGACGCGCGAGGCGTAGGCGGCGTGCCCGGCGCGGTACCAGGCGGCCCAGCGTTCGCCGTCGCGGGCCGTCGCCTCCTGGAGCGCGTACAGGCGCCACAGGGCGCCGGCGAGCGAGACGGGCGGGGCGTCCGCCCACAGCTCGGCGAGCGTCTCGACGCCGAGCTCGCGGACCAGCCCGACCAGCCGCTCGACGACGGCCGGGTCCTCCTCCGCGCGGCCGCCGGCCACGAGGGCGTGGGCCAGGCGCGAGGCCGCCGCGGCCACTTCCTGCGGGTCTTCGCCGCCGGCGAAGTGCGTGAGCTCCTGCGGCTCCGAGAGGCGGGGCCGGTGCGGGCGCAGCACGCCCGAGGCGCTCGAGCTGGCGCCGCGGCCGGCGGGCAGGCGGTGACGTGCCATGGGCGGGCTCCCTTCGAGGGCGCATCGGGGTGGGGATGTGGTCGCCGGAGGCGGCGGCCCCGTCCACGGTAGTGCCCCGGACGCCTGGGCTACCATCGGAGGGCACCCGTGAGGGTCGCCGTCGTCGGCCGCACGCCGTCGTCGTCGGCCGCGGGTGAGGGCCTTTAGCTCAGCTGGCAGAGCATCGGACTTTTAATCCGCCGGTCGCGGGTTCGATCCCCGCAGGGCCCACCCCGCGCACAAGGCTCGAATCCTTGCCAATGGAATCGTTGGCTGGGGTTCGGGCCTCGTCGTCGTTGTGGGTCCAGTTGAGCGCGTTGGCGTTGACCTCGGGGTCGAGGAGCATCTCGAAGGGCCGGTTGTTCTCTACGCGGAGTTGGGTCTGCCGTGAGTTTGGTTGACATCTGATCTGTGGTCCCGGGAGGGACTGCTG
>NZ_JALJRI010000106.1:0-6572 GCF_024519795.1 Micrococcus sp. Mcc89
GTCTGAGACGACACGCCCGACCACCGGGCGCTACACCACTATGCGGGACTCAACTGGTGCTGTGCTGGACATCCGCGACCGGGGGCAGGCCCCCTGCCGGCACGTCACCGACCTGCTCGACACCCGCCTTGATGTGATCGACCGGCAACTCGCCGAGCTCGCGCAGCTACGCACCACGATCGCCGACCTGCGCGAGGACGCCGCCGCCGGCGACCCGGCCACGTGCTCCCCCGAGGATGTCTGCCGCTACCTGTGACACCGAAGTTCACGGGCCCGTGGCAGCGCATGGCGGCCCACTCTGTTGCGTTGGGGTGTTAGACCTTTCGCAACGGTTCTGTTGCGCGGGGTGCACCCTATCGCGACGCCTATTCCTCCGGCCTGCCGTCGGCCGCTGTCCCGGTGAAGGATCGGCTTGCGGAACGTGAGCCTCACTCGCAGCGCCCTCTTGCCCGCGTGCTTGGAGGCCGCCACTGAGCTCCGACAGAACCCCGCCATATAGCGGCGCAAGCCACACATGACACCGGGCGGCACACCGAGCAGCCGCCACAAACGACCGATTTAGCCGTTACACGCCCGTGAGTCGGAGCATGACTGAGCCCATTGAGGCCGGAATGGGGGGCGAGGCCACTGTGCCGATTCTGATTCTTTGTCCACACCACCGCGGGGGCCGTTTCAGCGGCCCCCGCGGTGGTGTTGCCGAGGTGTGGACTCAAGCCGCGCGGGGCAACACTCCGCGCAAGACGTCGGTGAGGGTGACGACCCCAGTGAACCGGTTGTCCTGGGTTACTGCGGCCAGCTGGCGGCTGTTGCGGCGCATGGAGGCAAGTGCTTCGTGCAACGGTGTGGTGGAGGGCAGCGTCAGAGCCTGCTGGATAAGCGGCTGGATTGGCGCAGAAGGCTCCATCGTGAGGGTGTCCCGCACGTGGACGACGCCCGGAACGCTCTCAGGGGTATGGTCCGGCTGGACCAGGATACGCAAGTGCCCTGAGCACGCAGCGGCATTCTGGACCGCCTCGACGTCGGCGTCGGGGGCGACCTTGACCGGGTGCTGACCCTGGGGGAGGAGGTCCCCGAGAGTGAGGGTCTGAAGGTCCAGGGCACCGGCCAAGGCTTCATGGTTCTGCCGGTCCAGGGTGCCGGCGGCGGCGGAGTGCTCAACCAGCTGACGAATGGCCGCTGCGTCGTAGCCGCCCACGGCGGCTTGGTCCACGGGGGTGACGCCGCTGAGGGTCACCAGGCGGTTGGCCAGCCGGTTGGCCAGCAGCAGCAGGGGGCGAACGGTCCAGACGAAGGCGCGTGCGGGCACGGCCACGGCTTTGGCTGCGGTCTCGGGGTGGGCAATGGCCCAGGACTTGGGGGCCATCTCCCCGATGACCAGGTGAAGGAAGGTCACGGCCAGCAAGGACAGGACGAAGGAGGCGGTTCCGGCTGCCGCTGCGGGGATGCCCCAGTCCTCCAGGACGGGGCCGAGCCATGCGTCGACGGCCGGCTTGGTGATCGCCCCCAGGGCGAAGGTGCACAAGGTGATGCCCAACTGGGCTGCGGCGAGCATGAGGGTCAGCTCGTCGACTCCCTTGAGAGCGGCCCGCGCGGCGCGGCTGCGTCCTGCCTCGGCCTCTAGCCGGTGCCGGCGGGCGCCCAGCAGGGAGAACTCCATGATGACGAAGATCGCGCTGAGCACGATCAGCGCTGTGGTCACGAGCATGACGATCAGTGGACCGTGCATCATCGCTCCTCGTCCGTGGTGGCGTCGGGCTGGGCCTCGTGGGCGGCATGGCTGCCGGCGGTGTCAGAGCGGGGCACCTCGATGAGGTGGATCCGCAGTCGAGCCGGGACCCTGCGTTGGATGGAGAGGACCTCGACCTGCAGGTGGCGGTCGTAGACCTCCTCAGCCCCGAAGTCTCGTGGGTCCTCGGGCAGGTCGATCGTGATGACCTCGCCTTCCCGGGGCAGACGGCCCAGAGCGTCGATGGTCAGACCGGCGGCGGACTCGGCCTCGGTCACGGGCAGGGGGTGCCCGACGAGGCGCTCGAGCTCGTCCAGGTGGGCCTCTGCGCTCAGGACCCAGGAGTGCAGGCCTGTGGCGGTGATCTCCTCCTGGGGGTGCAGGTCGTGCTCGTCCGTGAGCTCGCCCACGAGCTCCTCCGCGAGGTCTTCCACTGTGAGCACGCCGACGAAGCCGCCGAACTCGTCCACGATGCACGCCATCTGCTGCCCTGAGCCGTCGAGCTCCCGGGCTGCGTCGGGCAGGGACATCATCGTGGGCAGCACCAGTGCAGGGCGCATCAGGGCGGACACGGGGGTGTCCGGGGCCATCCGGGTCTCACCGAGCAGGTCGGTGAGGTGGACTACCCCGAGCGGTTCGTGTTCGTTCGAGATCACCGGGTAGCGGGTGTGGCCGGTGGCCATCAGGTCGCGCACCTGAGCCAGGGAGGTCTGGGGCTGAACCTCGTCCACACGCGAGCGGGGCACCATCGCGTGCTGCACGTCCTGGTCTGGGAAGTCCAGCACCCGGTCGATCAGGACGGAGACCTCCGCGGGCAAGGATCCGGAAGCTCTGGAGTCCAGGGCAATGCGGTCCAGGTCCTCGGCGGAGGCGGTGCTGTCGACGTCGTGCACTGGCTCGATGCGCAGGAGCTTGAGCAGCACCTCGGCCGCCTTGTCGAAGACCCAGATGAGCCAGCCGAACAGGCCGAGGTAGATCTGTGTGGGCCGGGCCAGAGCGCGGGCCAGGGGCTCGGGGTTGGCGATGGCCAAATTCTTGGGGTACAGCTCGCCGATGATCATCTGCACCAGGGTGGCCACCACCAGTACGCCCAGCGTGGAGATGGCGATGACCACTTCAGAAGGCAGTGCGGTGCCGCCGAGCAACTCGGTCAGGGCCGCACCCACCATCGGCTCTGCCACGTAGCCCACCATGAGGCCTGTGACCGTGATCCCCAGCTGCGCGCCGGAGAGCATGAAGGAGGTGCGGCGAGTGACCTGCAGTGCGCGGGCGGCGGCGCGGTCGCCGGCCTTGGCGGCGGTCTGCAGGCGGACGCGGTCTACAGACATGTACGCGAATTCCTGGGCCACGAAGAAGCCGTTGGCGGCGATGATCGCCAGGATGATGAGGGATCCGAGGATCAGTGTCAGGACTGGATCCATGCCTGAGTCACCTCCCCACGAGGTGCAGGCGACCCCGCCAGCTGCGGGGTGGGGTGGGGGTGACGCTCGGACTGTCACCAGGGCAGGCGGCTGGGCCGTCGCTCATGTATTCAGGGGCTCCATAAGGGGTCGAATGAATAATGGCGGTACGCTACCACCGGTAATCGGTCTCAGGGCAAGATGGGGGTGTGGCCTCGCAGCCGGCATCCCGCCTCTGCCCGCCAGGATGTCCAGCCGGGTATACCCCTTTACACGCCCCGTCCGCCCACGAGAGCATCACGTCAGAAACGGTCCCAAACCGAGCTGTTGGACAGAAGTGTCGGAGGGTCTGAGACGTGGTGGGACAGACCGTCGGGTGCGTGTGAGGCCACCCCCGTGGGAGTCGGCCGACGCCCCGCACCCACGAACGTCGGCTCACGTCAGGGCGAGCATGGCGACGCGCCGAGGGGACGGGCGCCGAAGCCTTCTCCCGATAGAACGAGCACGTGGCGAGCCGGTGGTTGAGGGGGCCCGGCACCAGGTCTGCGACGAAGGCCCATGAGGATCTCCAGCCCCGGAAGCCAGGCTCCAGCGCTGGGCAGCTCGGCACTGCTGGGCAGCCGAGCCATCTCCACGAGCTGCGCATCACCGGGATCCCGCTCCCATTCCATGCCTTCCACCGCATTGCCCGTGGCCACCCGCCAGCGGGAGAGGATCTTCTGCGCTCGCTGCAACCGGGCGCTCACTCGGTGTGCGGGACGGGATGGGTCGCCTTCATCGTGGTGGGTCATGCTCCAGTTCGCGGGTCCGAGCGCGGGGCTCTGCTCCTCGTCCGGGAAGGGGAGGAGGGCCACGACGGCTACCCCCAGATCCTCTCGCCGCATCATTCCTGTTCCCCGTCGGCGACGTGGGCGCGGCCGCGCCGCCCGCCGGTGACCTCCAGGGCCTGGACCCGAGGCCCGGACGCGTGGACAGTCGACGAGATGGATGTGTGCGTCGCGGAAGAGATCTGGTGCGGTGGGCCCGGGCGGGGTTCGGGGCAGTGATCGACCTGGTGGTGTCTCAGGTGTGCAAGGAGCGGTGTCGTCGCTGGGGTCAGAAACGAGCGTGTCGTGCCCACCTGTCGGAGGTCGCCCGGGCCATGCGTGCGGACCGGACGGGCACGTTCAGCCCGTCATCCCCACGTCCACGGCCGCCTCGCGCGCGTGCCCCGATGGGAGTGAAGGAACGTGCAGACATGGGAGGGGGAGGACGCTGAGCGGCCGGCACGTCCCACGTGGGCCCGTAGGTGCAGCGCGTGGCGAAGACCCCGCCGTCCCGTACGTCACAATGACCGACTCCGGTCTGGGCTGGAGGGGCAGGGTCGCTAGGGTGGTCCCGTGAAGACCTTCGACGAGCTGTACGCGGAACTGACGCGCAAGGTGCAGGAGCGCCCCGAGGGCTCCGGCACCGTGGCCCAGATCGACGCCGGCGTCCATGCGATCGGCAAGAAGGTCGTCGAGGAGGCGGCCGAGGTCTGGATGGCCGCCGAGTACGAGTCGGATGAGGCCGCCGCCGAGGAGATCTCGCAGCTGCTGTACCACGTGCAGACCATGATGATCGCCCGCGGCATCAGCCTCGAGGACGTCTACCGCCACCTCTGAGGCCGCCGGCCCCGTTCCCCGCCCGCCCCACCGCACCCCGAGGAGACCGACGCGTGCTGCGCATCGCCGTGCCCAACAAGGGCGCCCTGTCCGAGTCCGCCCGTGAGATCCTGACCGAGGCCGGCTACCGGCAACGCCGGGACTCCCGCGAGCTCGTCCTCGTGGACCCCGAGAACAACGTCGAGTTCTTCTACCTGCGTCCCCGGGACATCGCCGTCTACGTCGGCCAGGGCACCCTCGACGTCGGCCTGACCGGCCGCGACCTGTTCTGCGACGCGCAGGTGGGGGACACCGCCGAGGAGATCATGGCGCTCGGCTTCGGCCGCTCCGTGTTCCGTCTCGCCGCCCCCGTCGGCTCCTTCACCTCCGCCGAGCAGCTCGCCGGCAGGCGCATCGCCACCAGCTACGACGGGCTGCTGCACGCCTACCTGGAGCGCACCGGCCTCGACGCGGAGGTGGTCCACCTCGACGGCGCCGTGGAGTCCTCCGTCAAGCTCGGCGTGGCGGACGCGATCGCCGACGTCGTGGAGACCGGCAGCACTCTGCGCGCCGCCGGCATGGAGGTCTTCGGCGAGCCCATCCTCGACTCGGAGGCCGTGCTGATCGGCCGCGCGGGGGAGCGCCCCGAGGGCCTCGACGTGTTGCTGCGCCGCCTCAAGGGCGTGCTCGTGGCCCGCCGCTGGGTCATGATCGACTACGACATCCGCCGTGACCTGCTGGAGGCGGCCACCGCGGTCACCCCGGGGCTGGAGTCACCGACGGTCTCCCCGCTGCGGGACGAGACGATGGTCGCCGTGCGCTCCATGGTCCGCAAGCTGGACGCCAACCGCGTCATGGACGAGCTGTACGCCCTGGGCGCCCGCGGCATCCTGATCTCCGCGATCCACGCGATCCGCCTCTGACGGCCCGCGCCGTCCCGCCCGAGCCCCCCGAGACGAAGGAGCCGACGTGAGCCTCGCCGTGCGTGTCATCCCCTGCCTGGACGTGGACGCCGGGCGCGTGGTCAAGGGCGTGAACTTCGAGAACCTGAGGGACGCGGGCGACCCGGTCGAGCTCGCTCGCCGCTACAACGCCGCGGGCGCCGACGAGATCACGTTCCTCGACGTCACCGCCTCCACCTCGGACCGCGCCACGACCTACGACGTCGTGACCCGCACGGCAGAGGAGGTCTTCATCCCGCTGACCGTGGGCGGCGGCGTGCGCACCGTCGAGGACGTGGACCGGCTGCTGCGCACGGGGGCGGACAAGGTCTCCGTCAACACCGCGGCCGTGGCCCGGCCCGAGGTGATCACGGAGATCACCCGGCGCTTCGGGTCCCAGGTCCTCGTGCTCTCCCTCGACGCCCGGCGCACGGAGGACCCGGGATGCGCTTCCGGCTATGAGGTCACCACCCACGGCGGCCGCCGGGGCACCGGCATCGACACCGTCGCCTGGTGCCGGGAGGCCTCCGAGCGCGGGGTGGGGGAGATCCTGCTCAACTCGATCGACGCGGACGGCACCCGCGAGGGCTTCGACCTGGAGATGATCCGGGACGTGCGCGCCGTGACGCGGGTGCCGCTGATCGCCTCCGGCGGCGCCGGCGAGCCCGAGCACTTCCCGCCCGCCGTCGCGGCCGGTGCGGACGCGGTGCTCGCCGCCTCCCTGTTCCACTTCGGCCCGGACGACATGCTCGCCCGCGTCAAGGACGCCCTGCGGCAGGCGGGGCACACCGTCCGCTGACCCCGGCGGCCACGCCCCGCTCCGGCTCCCTAGATGTTGTGGGTCATGAGGTTCTTGGCACGAGGGCCGGACTGAGATGAGACG
>NZ_JALJRI010000107.1:0-20151 GCF_024519795.1 Micrococcus sp. Mcc89
GTCTGAGACGACACGCCCGACCACCGGGCGCTACACCACTATGCGGGACTCAACTAGGCATTGGACCTGGACCTGGACACCGGGACGCCAGCGGGACGGCTGGTGGTGCGGACCATCGCGTCGCTGGCGGAGTGGGAGCGGGAGGTCATCGTGGAGCGCACTCGTGAGGGGCTGGCGCACGCGCGTCGGCAGGGCAGGGTCGGTGGCCGGCCGCGTGCACTGTCCCCGGTGGCGGTGGATGCCGTCAAGGCCGCGCTGGAGGCAGGGCTGTCGGTGGCCGAGGTCGCCGTGCTGCACGGGGTGAGCAGGCGGACGATCACGCGGGTGCGGGCGGGTGACTACGACTGAGACGGGATGTGTGTCACACGCGGGCGGTGGGGGCGGGACGTATCAGTGGTGTCCGGGCCACGGGGGTTCGGGCGGGACTCGAGGAGGAATCCTGATGCGTCAGAACATCGACCGTGAGAAGACCGTGACCGGTTACGTGGCGACGGAACCGAAGACCGTGGACACCCAGCGAGGGCAGCTGGTGGCGTTCCGGCTGGCCGAGCCCCAGCAGGTGTTCGACCGGGAGAGCCGGCAGTACAAGGACGTGGAGCCGATCTACTACGACGTCGCTGTGGGTCGGGAGCAGCTGGGCAAGAACGTGCTGGCCTCCGTCGAGCAGGGCCAGCGGCTGAGCGTGACGGGCCGGTACAGCGTGGAGCCGTACGTGAACCGGGACGGCGAGGCCGGGCTGAACAACCGGATCTGGGCCGAGGACGTGTCCGCGTCGATGCAGCACAACACGGTCGAGGTCGGGCCGGGGGCCGGTGCTGGGCGGGGACGGGGGCTGGAGGCCCAGGGGCCGGAGAACGTGGCCGCTGATCCGGCGTGGCAGGCGTCCCAGCGTCCGGTGGAGCAGCACTTCGGGGTCGAGCAGGGCGGTCCCGCGATGTCCGGCCCGTCGCGGTGAAGGTGAGCGACGATGGCTACTCCCTCTGATCAGGTGCACAGCGGGGCCGAGAGCCGCCAGGAGCGGCTGGAGCGCGGCGTGCAGCGGTTGTCTCTGGAGCTGGGGGCGAAGTTCTTGCCGGGCGAATCCGGCCGGGCGGCCGAGAAGAAGCTGCGCGCGCTGGAGGCGTCGCAGAACAAGGTCGCAGCGCCAGAGCCGGGATACACGGCGCGGCGGCGGCCGCCTGGCTCACCGGGCAGGCGCTCCGAGGTGGACCAGGCCACGAAGGCGATGGAGCGCGGAGAAATCGGCGGTTTCGGGATGGGCGGGGCGTCTGCGAACGGGCCGTCCCTCTGAGCCGCTGTCACACCCAATAACGGTCGCTCACGGCACCGGTGGGAAGTCGCTTGACTTCCCACCGGTGCTGTGGAGTTATGTCAAGTACGTCAGGAGCAGGTCATGGCGAGAAAGTCCAAGGGTCCGGTTTCGGGGCAGCTGTCGCTGTTCGATGCGCTGGACGAGGCGATTGCATTCGAGGAAGAAGGGACACGGAACGATGGAGCAGTTCGAAGCGGAGGTCACCGAGGACCAGCTGCTGGCGGCGACCGTGAACGCGCAAGCACAGCGGGAGTGGGAGGCGGACCCGACGGTGTGGCAGCGACTGGACGAGCCGACGCCGTACGGGGACGACTCGGTGGACCGGATGGGGCAGTACGAGGACCCGGCGATTCTGGAGGAGTTCCCGACGGTGGCGGACGCGCTGATGTCGCTGGAGGCGTTCCAGGGGGCGAGCGAGCTGTTCGGCCGGCACCTGCGGGCGATGGTGCTGAGTCGGCACGCGCAGATGGCTCCGGGCCGGGTGGAGCCGGTGGATCGGGCGGAGTTCGAGGCGCTTCCGGCGCGGACGCAGCTGGCCGGGGCGGAACGGCTGGAGGCGATGGTGGACGAGGTCTTCAGCTGGATGCGGTCGCAGGGAATGGACCCGTGGCCGGGGCGGCAGGCCCCGCCGCGTCTGGTGAACGAGAAGCTGCGGGAGCTGATGTCGGCCAAGGAGGTCTGACCGGCCTGTCCGCAGACGCGGACACGAGCACAGCCACGGACCGGACACCGGAGAGGGCCGTGTCCGCGACGGCGGACAACCGGACCTCGGACTCGGACACTGGCCGGACGGGCGGTCCGGACACGTCCGAGGGCGTGTCCGGATTCAGCGAGATGACGCAGCGGGTGCTGGCCGGACAGCTGCCGTACGAGCCGGACAGGCTGACCGGCCAGAACGAAGCGAACACGGCCACGGTGGCCGCTGACCAGACAGCTGAGCCGGAGGTGGCCACCGACGCGGACAGCGGGCCGGAGGTGGCCGTGGTGGCCGGCCAGCCGTGGACAGGTGGCACGCGGCGTCCGGCCAGGGCGCAGGAGCGGTTCGCGGCCAACCTGGCCGCACTTGAGGTGGTCACCACGCTCGATCAGGAGCGGCGTCCGGCCACCGAGGCAGAGCAGGAGGTGCTGGCCGGGTGGTCGGCCTGGGGTGCTCTGCCGTTCGTGTTCGATGACGCGGACACGAGGATCAGCGAGACGGACCGGGCGCGGGTACGGGAGCTGCTGGGGCCGGAGGGGTGGTCACAGGCTCGGGCGACGACGCTGAACGCGCACTACACGGACCCGGCGGTGGCCGCGGCGATGTGGGACGTGTTGGACACGGCCGGATTCGAGGACGGCGCGGTGCTCGAGCCGGGGTGCGGCTCGGGCGAGTTCCTGGGGCTGGCCCCGGAGGATGCGCGCATGGTCGGTGTGGAGGTGGACCAGACGACGGCACGGATCGCCGCGCACCTGCACCCAGACCAGCAGATCCACGCGGCCGGGTTCGAGAAGACCGTGCTGCCGGAGGACTCGTTCCACGCTGTGGTGGGCAACGTTCCCTTCGGGCAGTTCTCCGTGACTGACCCGACGCACAACGCGATGCGGCACTCGATCCACGACCACTTCATCATCAAGTCGCTGCGGCTGACGGCCCCGGGCGGGTATGTGGCCGTGATGACCTCGACGTACACGATGGACTCACAGCGGGCGACCGCGCGGCGAGAGATGGCCCGGTACGGGGACCTGGTAGGGGCGGTGCGTCTGCCGAACGGGGCGCTACAGGCCAGCGCGGGCACGGACGTGAAGACCGATGTGCTCGTGTTCCGGCGTCGCAAGCCTGGGGAGAAGATCGACCAGGAGCGGGTCAACGCGTGGGTCGAGCCGGCCAAGATCACGGTGACGGACCGTGACGGTGGTGAGCATGAGGTGCCGTACTCGGCATGGTTCACCGCTCATCCGGAGTCGGTGATCGGTGAGCCGGCGTACGCCTCGTCCGCGTTCGGGGCGAACTACCAGGTCGCCGCGGGCGAGGGCGTGGATGTGGCCGAGCAGGTGCGGGCGCGGTTGTCCGAGCAGGTGCTGGACGCGCGGATGGTCTCGGGGCTGGGCTACGACCCGGCCCCGGCGGTCGCGGTGGACACGGAGGCGGGTCTGCGGTTCGCGCCGGAGCCGGAGGCGCAGATCGGGCACATCCGGTTCAACGCCGACGAGGGCCGGTTCGAGCAGTACCGCGCGGGGATGGTCTGGGCAGAAGTTCGTGTGGCGAAGAAGCTGAGCCGAGAGGTACGGGCCATCCTCGCGTTGCGCGACAAGGCCACGGAGGTCATGACGGTGCAGCGCCAGGGCGCGCCGGAGGCTGAGCGGGAGCGGGTGCGTGGCGAGCTGCGGAGCATGTGGGAGTCCTACACGGCGAAATACGGGGCGCTGGGGCGTGGCGAGGACAAGTACGGACCGCCCTCGAAGGCCGACCGTGAGAGGAAGCGGGCCGAGTTGGAGGCGGAGTGGCGGGACAGCCTGCCGCAAGACGGCGACGTCGCTCCAGCAGATGTTCTCGTGCCCGAGGAACTGGCGGCGGAATGGGACGGGCGTGCGCGCCGTCCGGAGTTCAAGAAGCGGGAGCAGCCGCACATCGCCTGGCTGGCCGGAGACCCGAAGCTGGGCTTGTTGCGCTCGATGGAGGTCTTCGACGAGGCCAGCCAGACCGCGACGGCGGGGGCGTTGCTGACCCGAGACGTGGTCACGCACCGGACCCGGCCCGAGCGGGCCGAGTCCGTGGAGGACGCGATCGCCATCAGCATGGACGAGACCCGGACCGTGGACGTGGACCGGGTGGCCGAGCTGCTGGACGTGGACGCGGAGACCGCGCGCGGCCGGCTGGCCGGGGAGGTGTTCGAGGAACCGGGCACGGGCGTACTGGTCCCGAAGACGACGTACCTGTCGGGCAACGTGCGGGCCAAGCTCGCGGCCGCGCGGGAGGCGATGGCCGAGGACGGCCGGTTCGCCGAGAACGTGGGTGCGTTGGAGGCCGTAGTCCCGGACGAGATCGCGTTGCAGGACGTCGCGGTGAATGTCGGTGTCCGCTGGGTGCCGGAGGAGACGTACCGCCAGTTCGTGTCCGAGACGCTGAAGGCTCAGTGCCAGGTGCGGCTGAACCCGGGCACGGATGCCTGGGAGGTCGAGGTGCCCCGCGGAGGACTGGACCCGTCCGTCCGTTACGCCTGGGGGATCAAGGAGCGCACTCCGGCTCAGCTGATGGTCTCCGCGATGAACATGAAGACCGTGACCGTCACCAAGGATGTGGGCGACGGCACGCGGGTCAAGGACGAGACCGCGACGGCGGCCGCGCGTGCGAAGGTCGAGGAAATCCGGGCCGAGTTCGCGCGATGGATGATGGCCGACCCGGACCGGGTCATGCAGTTGCAGGCCCGGTACAACGACGTGTTCAACTCGACGGTGGCCCCGGACTACTCGGCCGCAGGTGAGCGGCTGTCCTTGCCGGGCCTGTCGGAGGCGATGACGCCGTACACGTACCAGCGGGCGGCGGTGGCGCGGGCGGTGTCCGAGCCGACCGTGCTGCTGGACCACGTCGTGGGCGCGGGCAAGACCGGGTCGATGATCATGTCCGCGATGGAACTCAAGCGCACGGGGATCGTGTCCAAGCCGTGCATGGTGGTCCCGAACCACCTGGTGGACCAGATCGCCACGGAGGCCGTGCAGTGGTACCCGGGAGCGAACGTGATCGCGGTGCCCACGGGCCTGTCCAAGGGCGAGCGGCAGGAGTGGATCGGCCAGGTCGCCGCCGGCGAGTGGGACCTGGTGGTCATGCCGCAGACCACGTTCGAGCGGGTGCAGATCGACCCGGCCAAGCAAGCCCAATGGCTGAAGGATGCCCAGGACGAGCTGGACTCGGCCACGGCCGGGGAAGATCAGGACGCCGGCTGGGTCAAGCGGTCGGAGAAGGCGAAGAAGACGCTGGAGCGTCAGCACGCCCGGATCGCGGCGAACACCGATCCTGGGGTGACGTTCGAAGAGTCCGGCATCGACTACCTGCTGGTGGACGAGGCCCACCACTACAAGAACCTGGCCCGGTCCTCGGACCTGGCCGAGCTGGCCTGCGCCGGGTCTGGCCGAGCGATGGACCTGGACTTCAAGCTCCGTGCCCTGCGAGAGGTGAAGACCGAAGCGGCCGAGCGGGCCGGGATCGCTGGGCCGGGGTATCTGCCGGCGGTGGCCACGTTCGCCACGGGCACTCCGGTGGCCAACAACATGGCCGAGATGTGGGTGATGCAGCACTACCTGCGCCCGGACTTGCTGGAGGCAGCCCACGCGGACACGGTGACCGCCTGGGGCCAGGCGTTCACGAAGGTGAAGCCACAGCTGCGGCCCACGGTCACCGGCGACGGGTTCCAGCAGGTGGTCAAGGTGTCGGAGTACGTGAACGTGCCCGAGCTGCTGTCGATCAACTCCACGTTCACGGACGTGGTGCTCCGGGACCAGCTGGAGACGACGCTGCCGAAGGTCGCCACCGGGGACCGCATCCTCATGGCCCGGGAGCCCTCCGAGCAGGTGGCCGCGTACGTGGAGTCGTTGAAGACGCGCATCGAGGCGGTGAAGAACAGCCCTCCGGTCAAGGGCGGGGACAACATGCTCGTGATCGTTGGCGATGGGCGGAAGGTCGCCCTGGACCCGCGCCTGGTGGGGCTGCCGGCTGACCCGGATGGGGGCCGTGTCGCGGCCGTGGCCGATCAGATCATGACGGTGCATGAGCAGACCAAGGACACGGTGTACCGCGGGGCCGACGGGGAACCATCGCCAGTGACCGGCGGTCTTCAGATCGTGTTCTGCGACCAGTCCACGCCGAAGGGCGATGGCGAGTGGAACGTGTACGAGGGCCTCCGGGAGGAGTTGGCCGCTCGGGGCATGGACCCGGAGAAGGTCGCGTTCATCCACGACGCGAAGACCGATGAGGCCCGCAAGGAGCTGTTCGAGAAGTGCCGCGACGGGCGGATCAACGTGATCATCGGCTCGACGCAGAAGATGGGCACCGGCACGAACATCCAGGCCCGGGCCACCGCCCTGCATCACATGGACGTGCCGTGGCGTCCGGCGGACCTGGAGCAGCGTGAAGGCCGGATCATCCGGCAGGGCAACCAGAACGAGGAAGTGCGGATCTACTCGTGGGCCACGCAATCCACGTTCGACGTGTACTCGTGGGACATGATCGCCCGGAAGGCCGGGTTCATCGCTCAGGTGAAGAACGGCCAGGTCAACGGGCGTGCAATGGAGGACGTCGTGGCCGGCCTGGACATCTCCGGGGCGACGGCGGCGGCGGTGCTGGCCAACGACCCGCGCGTGCTTGAGATGGCCCAGCTGCAGATGGACGTCGAGCAGCTGACCCGCGCACAGTCCGGGTGGGCACAGCAGCGGGCCACGCAGCGGGTCGAGTTGAACACGATGACCCAACGTCAGCAGTTCCTGACCGGACGGCAGGACGCGCTGATCGGGATCGCCGCAGGAGTTCGGCCCACGGACGGGGACGCGTTCGCGTTCACGACGACGGACGGACGGACGACGACCTCGCGTGAAGAGGCTGGGCAGGTGATCGTGGACGCGCTGCGCCAGGAGGCGGCGCGCTCGGACCGGCCCGACTTCATGGAGGCGACCGAGCCGGAGCCGGTGGGCACGCTCGGCGGGGTGGAGCTGGGCACGGTCCGTCAGGGGACGCGCGTGTTCGTGGTGCCGATGGGCGCCCCGAGCGTGCGTCGGGACTGGCAGTCGGCCCATGTGCTCGGTGGGGAGGTCTCGCCGGCGGGCGCGATCCGCTCCGTGGAGAACTTCGTGGCTGGCCTGCCCGACCAGCTCGTCTCCGACAAGGCCGAGGCGGACCGCCTGGCGGCCGCGATCCCGGACATGCGCGCCGGTCTGGAGGGTGCGTTCCCCCAGGCAGCTGAGCTGGCCGACAAACAGCGCGAGCTGGCGGCATTGCAGGCCGAGATGGAAGACGAGGACCAGTCCTTGTCGACGCCGAAGGAGGTCGAGTACACCCCCGAGCAGCTCGAAGAACGCGGCCTCATCGGTCACACAAGCGCTCCGCACGAGGGAGACGTCTGGGAGTACAACAAGGGGTTCTACTCGGTCGGGTACACCACGGATTCCGTCGGGGTGAACCAGCGAGAGCTGTGGGCCTGGCCGGTGGATGAAGAGCCCACCAAGGCGATCCCCGCCTACCAACTCAGTAGCCAGGGCAAGCTCGTGGTGCGCCGCGAGGCCGGACTCAGTCCGCTGGAGCAGGAGTGCATGACCGCCGACCTGGACCGCCACAAGATCGTGAGGCGGCCGCAGGACGCGTTCGGCTACGACGGCGAAGTGCTCCGCGAAGTCTGGGTCGAGGCCGACCCAGAACACCGGGGTCCGGGGACGACGCCGAAGGTGAAGGAGGCCCGGCAGGGACGTCTGGACGGAAACGGGAACATGATCGTCTCCGGTACGGGGGAGTTCATTCCGAACGAGGATTTCGTGCCGCACGGAACCCCGATGATCCTGCTGGACGCGACCTCTCCGGAGAAGGAGGCTGCTCGACGTGCGGCGGAGGCTGAGGATGCCCTGAAGCGGTGGCCGCGTGAGTTCCTGCCGGGTGAGGTGCTGCTCGAGGACGTGCCTGGGTTCGGGTACGAGGGCGACATCGTGCGGCTGCTGCCGGTCACGCACGGGTCCGGGCAGACGATCGCGGTCAGCCCGGACACTGGCCAGGCCCGAGACCGTGGCGCGTGGAAGGAGGCCCCGGACCGTGGCCTGTGGAAGACGTCCGCACCGGTGCAGCTGTCCGAGCAGGAGCGGACACGGCTGTGGGGCGCGGCCACGACGGCTGTCCAGGTCGGTCAGTTGCGGCCAGGAGACACGGTCATGGCGGCAGACATCGACCGGAACTCGACGGTCAAGGAAGCGGTCACCGTCCTGAGCATCGGGTACGGCGGCACCAAGAACGTCACCTACGCCTGTCAGGACGGCGAAAAGCGCGAGTGCACTCGGAAGGACACGACCGTGGTGAACGTTCATGGCCGGACACGGGCCGCGTTGACGGTGCAGGAGTTGGCCAGGCTGGCCACGCCGGCCGGACAGCCGGTCAAGGCGTGTCCGGCCAAGGACATCGCGATGTCCGCGGATTGGCAGGGGCGGACACTCGTGGTGGACACGGTGGCCGACTACCGGATGCGTGACCGGTCATGCGACGGCGTGAAGATCGGACAGGTCATCGGTCAGGAACAGACCGTGGTCACCGACTACGGCCATCGCGTCGACGTCGGGGTGCTGACCCTGCGCGGCGACGACGGGGCCACGTTCCAGGTCAGCACCCGGGATGCGGGCCACGTGTGGGAGATCGACGGGCCGTTGGATGCGATGGCCACGTTTGGAGGCCGTTCTCTGGAAGGGGCTGTCGCGGACACGGGCGCTGTGCCGACCACAGTGGGGGTGACCGGGGAGGCTGCGTCGCCGGTGAAGCAGGTCCCGAACGTGGATTCGGATCAGGAGCGGAAGAATCAGGTGGCGACGGTGCACCGGGAGACCGCGAAGACGCCTGGAGAGCGCACCATCGACCTGATTCCAGTCGCACCGAGCAGGCCCGACTTCGACGGACCCGGGCGGTGAGACCCAAGTAGAGAGCGGGACGGGATGATGGCGCAGGGCCTGGAGCGGGTGACGCTCCAGGCCCTGCGCCTGTTTCAGCGAGCGGGTCCGGACGCGGACTCGTCCAGGTCCCATTCGGGCATGGTGTGGAGGTCGTACCCCGGGTCATCCGCCATCTCCGCGACCCAGGACATGTCGATCTGGTGGTCCGTGAGCTGGGCGATGGTCTGTTCATCGGTGGACGCGGTGAGGGCGTGCACTGCTCGCTGATAGTGGTGTGCGAGAGCGTCCTCGGGATCCGGTTCACGGCCGAGAGGTGTGTCCAGCTCGTCGTCCTGGTTGGACACGGCCCGCCAGATGATGACGTGTCGCAGCGCGTCGTCACTGGCCCCCTCGTCCTGCATGAGCTGGAACCAGGCGGGCTGTTCTTCACGGATGACGGAGCATCGGTGCTCCAGCTCCGCGAGAGCCCGTTCGCGCACCTGCGCGGCGGCTTCGGCACGTTGCTCGTTGGCCGGCGAGGGGGCGTCGAGGATCGAGGGCGGTGTCCGGACCTCGCACTGCGTGAGGACTGCCGTGACGGAGTCGGGGGTGTCGATGTCCTCGGGCAGGGTGCGGGCGGGGTCGGCCTTGACGAGTCGATTCCAGGTCTCGAGGTCGCGGAAGGCGGCGTTGGTGGCCGGGTCGTGGATGTGCTGGTCGACCCAGGTGCTGGTGCGTTCTGCTCGGGCGGCCCAATCGAGGAACTCGTGCTCGTGGACCATGCGGCCCAGGTCGTTCGCCCACGCGCGTTCTGCGCCCTGGACCTCGTGGGCCGAGCGTTCCGCGGTGGTGTGGTCCAGCACCGCCTTCAGCGCGCCCACGGGGGTGTCGGCTCCGGGGGTGCGCTTGAACAGGCCCCACTCATCGGGGGATGCGTGGTCGTCAGGGGCGAGGTCGACGTAGGCGTTGTTGGCCTGCTTGCCCCGGGTCATGGCCACGTAGAACAGCTCGCGGGACTGGCCGATCTCGACCACGGTGTGGCCGGTGTCCACGGTGACGCCCTGTGCACGGTGCGCGGTCGTGGCGTAGCCCAGCTCGGTTGAGGAAGCCAGGTAGTCCGGGTCGAGGGTGACCGTTCCACCGGTGCCGTCCACGACGGCGTGGGCGGACCCGTCCGGGTTGATGGCGGTCAGGGTGAGCCGGGTGCCGTTGGCGATGAACGCTCCGGTCGAGTCGCGCAGGGACCGGTCGTTGCGGCGGGCCAGGACCTCGTCGCCCACACCGGCGGCGATGTCGGCGCGCAGTCGCACGGTGGTCTCGATGTCCACGAGCCCTTCGGCCACGAGGTCGGCCTGGGCGCGGGCGTTGAGGTCGGCCACGGTGGCGTTGTCCGAGGCAATCAGGATCGTGGACAAACCTTGGTGCTTGTCATTGAGCCAGGCGGTGTAGGCGGTGTCTGCGGCGTCCACGTTGGGGTGGCCGTGGAGTCTGCCGTTGCGCTCGTAGATGTCCAGGGCGCTGTGGTTGCCCTCGCGCAGCAGCAGGGAGGCTTTGCGCTCCCACTGATTGCGGAATCGCCAGACCTGGTCCAGGCGGGCCACGTTCACGTCCTCGGCGCGGTCCATCCAACCCAGGAAGCCGCCGGCCTCAACGGCTTCGAGCTGGGCGGGGTCGCCCACGAGCAGGACCTTGGCTCCGGCCTGTTCGGCCTGGCGGGCCAGTTCGGCCATCTGCGCGGTGGCCACCATCGATGCCTCGTCCACGATGAGCAGCTGGCCAGGGTGGAGGGTGAAGCGGGCCTGGGCGGCGTGCTGCTCGGCCAGGCGGGCGGTGATCGTCTCGATCTGCCGGGTGCGGTTGTCCGTGGGGGCGGCGTCCCAGAGCTGGGCCAAGCGTGCTTCGAGCCCGGCCACGCGCTCGGCGCGGCGGGCCGCGCCGTCGCCCACGGACTCGTACAGCCACTTGGCCGTGTTCTCGGTCTCCACGCCGAGCTCATCGGCCAGTACTCCAGCGGCAACGGCGGACGGGGCCAGACCGACCACGGAGTTCTCCCCGTGCTGGCGCTCCCACAGCCGGGCGACGGCGGCCATCGTGGTGGTCTTGCCGGTGCCGGCCGGACCGATGATCGCGTCGATCCCTGCGGGGGATGAGAGCACATGTTCGGTGGCACGGGCCTGGTCAGCCGAGAGGGCGTGTCCGTCCTTGGTGGTCACCTCGGCCACCTGTGCGGCCAACGTGTCCGGGGCGACGACCGGGGCGTCGGCTGACCGGACACGGTCCATCAGGAATGCCTCGTCGGACATGATCTGTCCGGTCGTCCAGAGGCCGGACACGCGCTTGTGGTCTAGTCCTGACCGGCCACCGGGGGCGGACAGCACGGGGTCGAACTCGGGCGGGGCGCTCATCCGGTCCGGGGTCAGGGACACGGCCTTCTCCAGGGCCTTGTCCACCAGCTCGTCTGCGGCCGCGTGCCGGGCCTCGGCGGTGTTGAACCGGACCAGGGCCAGCACGCGCTCGGCGGAGGCCAGCACGTTGGCGCGGGTGAAGGTGGTCCGCCGGACAGAAGCGTCCGTGAGGACCCAGACGGCCATCGCTTCGCGGGCGTCCGGGGTGAGTTGGTCAGCGGTCACTGTGGCCCGGTCATGGCCGACAGCGGCGGCCACGATGGCCGCGGGGTCGTGGCCACCGGCCAGGGCGCGGTCACGCCAGCTGACCATCTTCTCGGCCAGGGTCTCGCTTGATGTCCGCTTCGGTGTCCGGGTCTCCAAGGTGGCCTGCTGGCGCAGCTGGAGCACGACGGCGGCCGGCGGGGTACGCCCGTGGGCGTCCGTCCACTGCTGGATCAGCTCGTCCTTGCGGGCCTGGATGAGCCGGGACCGGGTGGAGAACTCCTCGATGAGGCTGTCCGGGACTCCGGCCAACTCGATCCTGTGGCCGGGGGAGTCCTTGACCGTGTCCGTCTCCAGCTCCTGGCCGGACAGCACACGGTCCAGGGCGGCGGACAGGGCCGGGTCGCGGGACTCGGGCAGCGCGCCGATCTGGCCGTGGAGCCGGTCGAACAGCAGCGCGTTGTACTTCTCGGAGATCGCCACCACGTGGCGGTGCAGCGTGTAGGAGTCCAGGGTGGCCCACTGGCCGTCCATGATCCGCTGGACCCTGTTGGAGACGACCACGTGCGTGTGCAGCTGGGGGTCTCCGGCGCGGGAGTCCCAGTGGTCGAAGGCGCTGGCCACCAGTCCGGTCACGGGAACGTGGGCGAGGCCTCCGTGGCCGGCCCGGGACTGAAGGACGTTGTCCTCCACCCAGGCCAGGGCCTCGTGCATGGCCTGTCGGTGGGCGTCCTGGATCTGGCCCTGAAGGGCCGGACCGGACATGGCCCAGAGCGTGGACACGGACTTCGGGACGGAGAAGGTCAGGTCGAACCCGGCCACGGGCTTGCGGGTGGCCTTTGCTTTCCGGCCAGACGGGGTGGTGGCCCCCTGGGGCGCGTCCACCTCCTTGATCGGCGGACGGCCGAGCCGCTGGCCGGTGTCCGGGTCCTTGGCCAGCTCGTAGACGGACACGGCATCGAGTTTGGCCACCTGCTGGCCAGCGGTCAGCGAGGTGCCGGCCAGGCCACGGCCAAGCCAGAGCCCGGGCGGGGCCTCGGCCTCCGTGTAGTAGGCGGTCAGATCACGGCGGGAAGTGGCCACGGCGTCGGCGGACAGTGACCGGTCACCGGTGGCCACGGAGTCCAGGTAGTAGTCGATGGACATCTTCGAGATGGACACGGTCATGGCCGGACACCTCCCCGGTCAGTGGCCGGGGATGTCCGGTGCTGTCCGCCCCCGCGTGTCCGGTCAGGTCCGGCCAGGGCTGACCGGAACCGGGCGTGCGTGGCCAGGATGCGCTTGTCCGCCGGGCTGACCGGCTGACCGGCCACGGCCTTGGCCAGGCGGCGGCAGAGCGTGTCCCACTGCCGGACGATGCCCTGGAGCTGGCCGCGTTCGGTTGCGGCCACCTCGGCTGCTGCGGACAGGCGACGGTGCCGTCCGGACAGCTGCTCGAGCTGGCCACGGACAGCGGCCAGCTGGCCACGCAGGGCGGCCACCTGGTCGGGGGTCAGGTCAGTGTCTGCGGTGGCCACGGACCATGACCGGCGCAGGTCGGCCACCTGGCCGGCCAGCCGGGCTTTGTCCGACCGGACAGCCTGCGTCCGCACGGCTTGGGTCGCGATGGCCGTGTCCGCGCTGCGCCGCTCGGCGGCCAGCAGTCCGGCCAGGTGCTTGACCTGGTCGGTCTTGCGCCGGACCCTGGCGGTCAGCTGACCGATGCGCGTCTCGGCGGCCACGAGCTGGGCCTCCAGCTCGGCCACCCGGTCCACGGCCGGGTGGGGCGGGGTGCTGGTCGTGCGCGCCCGGTAGGCCGCTGTGCGGCACGCGGCCGAGCAGTACCGGCGCGAGGAGGGCGACCCATCTGGGAGCGGCCGCGCGCAGTGTGTGCAGGAACGTGAAGCGTTCATGCAGGATGTTCGCCTCCCATCTGGAGGCGGGTGTGTCACGCGAAGCGTGACGGCAGTGCACCTTGGTGCCAGACGTGTGAACGATCTTTTGCAGGGGTGCTCCGCGCACTGCGCGGTGCTCCCCTGGGGTGCAGGTCTCCCCTGTACCTGGAGTGCTGGCCTGCGCGGGGCCTGCGCCGTGGAGGTTCAGCGGCGGGTCGGCTGGGGGTGGCGGATCAGGTGGACGCGGGGGCCGGGGCGCTGCGTGGGCCTCGGGTGGAGGTCGGGAACTCGGGAGATGTAGTGCGCGGCCACGGTGGCGTTCATGGCGGTGGCGGTGACTGTGACCTGCTGGGCGTCGGCGGCGTCGAGCAGGGCAGGGATGACGTGGTGCCACAGGGGGGCTGCGGCACCTGTACCGGGGGTGGCCGTGAAGAACGACTCGACGTGCCAGCCGGCAGGGGTCGTCCGGACGGTCAGGGCGGCGCGACGGTCGGTGCTGATGTAGGTGCGGTACGAGCGGCGGTGGAGCGAGGCCAGCAGGATCGGGACAAGGAGCGCGTACTGCGCGAGGGTGGCGAGGAAGAACAGGGGGGTGCCGGGCGGGTTCAGGGCGGCTGCGACAGCGACGGGGAGCACGAGCAGGGGGACCGTGATGGCGAGCAGGACGGTGCGTGCGTACCGGCGCGCTGCCGGGTCGGGGTTCTTCTGGACCGTGGAGCGGTAGCCGCGCAGGGTCCACAGGAGGACGCGGACGCCGTCCCATGCAGACACTGGGGCCGTGGCCCCGGGCAGGACGGGAAGCGGAGGGACGGAGTGGGGGCGGCTCATGCTGGCTCCCGCTCGACGGGGGACGCGGACGCGGTTTCGGGGTCGTGATCTTGGGCTGTGCGGTGGACAGCGCAAGGGGCGGGTCTCGTGCATGGGCTACCTGCTCTCGCGCGGGAACGGAACCAGGGGTCTGGTGACCACCTCCGAAGGTGAGCGGGGCACGCATGGTGCCAACGTCCCCGTCTCGCACAGGCGGACCGGGCCACGGTCCCCTGGGGTGAGCACCGGCGGAGCGCCAGCGGAGCCGGTGCTCACCCGTGGCCGTGCAGGGCGCCCGCCCTGCCGCGGGGGTGTGGGGGCCGCGCAGGCCCCCACAGGCGATGGGTTCATGAGGCATGTCGCAGTCACGCCTGAACAAAGGGCGGCCCCTCCAGCCTGAAGCGGGATGGGCTGGAGGGGCCTTCGCGGGAGACCCGGAGGGGGGATGGGCCTGCGACCGCGCGGGTTCAGCGTATCGGTCAGAACAGGTTCTGCCAGGTGTAGTCGCTGATCTGTGGATTTTCCTGGTCGTCGGTCATCTGGAAGACGAACTGGCGGCGGGTCTGCCCGTCGTGGGTCTTGCCCCCCGGTTCGCGCCAGGTCCAGGTGACGTTGACGTAGATCGCGTTCGGGTCGCTGTCGGGGACGATGGTCACGTTCGGTTCGCTGGTCCAGTTCCCTTCGGCTGCGGCGATCCACTCCGGGGTGGAGGTCCCGCGATCGGAGACGAAGATCTTCTTGGCTCGCGCTGGGGTCATCAGGTGCGCCGCGCGCGGGGCCGACGCGGACTCGTCCAGGTCCTCGGCCGGCTTCCAGGTGGTCATGATGCGCGCGGCCTCGACGGCGACTTCTTCGGCCTTGTTGGCGGGCGCGTAGCTCAGGGGTCCAGCCGTGGGCGTGGGGGTGGTCGTGCTCATCGAGGCCGAGGCCGGGGCTGGGGTGGTAGCTGCGGCGGCTTGGCCCTCGGGTGTCGCCGCAGGGCGGGTGAAGGTCCAGAGCAGCAGAGCACCGGCCAGGGCAGCCACGCACAGCAGGGTCAGGCTGGTCAGGGCCATGAGACGTTGGCGGTTCATCGGGTGCCTTTCGGGTTAGGACGCGCAGGCGTCGGTGACGTCACGGCCGGGTGGGCAGACGGCCACGCCGTTGGCTTCGAGGATGGGGCGGGGGTCAATCGGGGCGCCGCCGTTGGGGGCGTTGATCTGGAAGTGCAGGTGGGGCTTCATGCCGTCCAGGCCGGTGTTGCCCTCGGTGCACAGGGCCTTGCCTGCGGGCACGGCTTCCCCCTCGGAGACGCGGATAGAGCCGGCGGCGCAGTGAAGGTACTTGAGCGTGTAGTGGGGGGCTTCGTCCTGGACGCCTTCGACGTACATGCCAGAGGCGGGGTCGCTGTTGATGCCGGTGACGGTCATGGCGGTGGCTGCGACCACGGTGCCCGGGGAGCCTGCCGGGTTGGCAAAGTCCAGGGCGTTGTGGTTGACGATGAAGTCGTCGCAGCCCACACCTGCGACGCAGCCGCGGTAGCCGAAGCCGGAAGTGAAGTACGAACCGGGCAGGGGATGGGTCCAGTCACCGGCGACGACGACATCATCGCCGCCCATCACAGGCTTGCACTCGGTGGTGTAGATCGCGGTGCGGGCCAGGATTTCGGTGTGGTAGGCCGTGGCCTCGGGGGCGTCGGGCAGACCGCCGACCTCCAGGACGGTGTTGTGGCCCAGCCGGTAGCCGGAGAGGACCATGCGCACGAGCAGCTCGTCGTCGCCCTTGGCCAGGTGCCGGTACTGGTCCTTGAGCCACTTCAGGAACCGGCCCTGCGCGGCGATGGAGTCGTGGCCGTTGTAGGGGTCGCCTCCCTCGCCGAAGGTCGGCCAGGTGTCGTCCTTGAACTGGCCGAGTCCGCGCGCCCCGGAGGGGGAGGTGACGTTGGGGTCCCAGCGGGACTCCTGGAAGATCTGGGAGGCGATGACCTCCTGGCTGATGCCGGAGACCTGGGCGGCCTTGGCCACGTCCTCGCGGTACTCCTCGGGGATCTGGGCTTGGCCGGCCTCGCCGGCGGCGCAGATTTCCGCGATACCGCCGCCGGTCTGTGTGGTCTTGGAGGCTTGGAAGCTCGCCGCGGCCACGAACGGGAGCATGACGAGGGCCGCGCCCAGGATCAGCAGGAACAGGACAACGAGGGCCAGTCCTGCGCGCTTCACGCCAGCCCCTCGATGAGGGCGGCGGTGGCCTCGAGGTAGGCGCGGCGGGTCTTCTTGTGCAGGCGGTCCCAGTCGATCTCGTCGCCCTCGTCCAGAGCGGGGTCGAAGGGGATGACGATGACGGCGGCGACGTGCTGGGCCAGCAGCTCGCGGAGCTTGTCCAAGCGTTCGGTGGAGGCTTCGGCTGGCTGGGTGATCAGCGCGATGGAGCGGGAGAGCTTGTCGGCGTGGCCGGCCTTGCGCAGGGCGTCGATGGTCACGAAGGCGCGGCGGGCGGCGTCTTCCTTGTTCGTGATGGCCACGACGACGGTGTCGGCCACGTCCACGGCTGCCTGCCAGGTGGCGGCGGTGGAGGCGTTGCCGGTGTCCACGATGGCCAGGTTGTAGTGCTGGCGCAGGACGGCGTGCATCTGACGGAAGGCGTCGGCGTCGATGACCTCGCGGTCGCCTGCGTGGTCCTGGGAGGCCAGGACGTGGAAGCGGTTGTCGCCCTGGGCGCGGACGTAGCCGGTGAGCTTGTCAACGTGCTCGGGGGTGCGGAACTGGTCGATGTTGGCCAGCAGGTCCAGGGCGGTGTGGTGGTGGGAGGCCGGCATGGCGCGGTCGGCCAGGTTGCCTGCGTTCTCGTTGTTGTCCCAGGCGAGGACGGTGCCGCCACGGACGCGGCCGAGGGTGGCCGAGAGCAGGTAGGTGGCGGTGGTCTTGGACGCGCCGCCCTTGATGTTCACGACGACGGCGGTGCGGTGTCCGGGCAGTCCGCGCTGAACGGTGGTGATCAGCTCGCGGGCGTGCAGCTCGTCGGCGGAAGGGGCCAGGTGCCAGCCGAAAGCCTCGTTGAGTGCGCCGCGCCAGCCTTCGCGGGCCGGGGCCTTGCGGCGGCGCTCGGGGCGGGTGCGGGTGGCGAACGTCTCGGCGGTCGAGACCGGGGCCGCGGGGGGTGTGGGCGCGGTGGGGGTGAAGTGCTGGTCGGTGATGCCGGGCAGGTCGGAGGTGATCGTGACCTCGTGGCCGAGCCGGTCGGCGGCGGACTGGCCGATGGTGGCCAGGGCCGAGGGCTGTACGGGTGAGGCGACACCAGTGGGGTCGGTCAGGGTGAAGGCGGTGTAGGAGAACGTGTAGGCGGGCCGGGCCGTGGTGTCCGGGGCGGGCGTGAGCTGCCCGTCCTCGTGGACGGTGAAGGTGGCCGGGTCCACCGGCAGGGCGTTGTAGGTGTCCGTGACCGCGATGGTGGGGGTGTGGCCGCTCCGGGAGGTGGTCACGGTGTCCAGGGCGGTGGCCAGGTCGGTGACCGGCAGGCGGGTGCCGGTGGAATCGGTCAGGATGACCTGTCCGGTCAGATGCAGGGTGGTGCTCATGGTCATGTCCTCCTGGAACGGTGGCCGGGGTGGCCGCGTCTTGTCTGGGGTCGTCCTGGATTCGCGTGCAAGGGGTGGGGATGTGTGGCAAGGCTGAGCATGAGCAAGGCCCCCACCCGGGCGGGTGGGGGCCTTGGCTGCGTCGTCGCTGGTCGGGCGGTGCCTAGAGGCTGGGTCCGGCGACGGCTGGGGTCGGGGCGGTCCCGGACTCCAGGGCGCGGGCCTCGGCCACGGCTCGGGTGTAGGCGTCGGGGTTGAATCCGCTGGTGGTCGTGGTCGGGGTTTGCAGGATCGGGGTCTGGAGGTGGCCGGCCTGGCGGAAAGCGTCCACGAGGTCAGGGCGCTCGGTGAGGTCGACGTAGGTGTACGGGACCTGCGCGCGGTCGAGCACCTTCCGGGCCAGACGGCAGGGATCGCAGCGCGGTTGGCCGTAGAGGGTGATGGCGGTGGTCATGGTGTCCTCCTGCATCAGAACGGGTTCTCGGTCTCGATGCGCTCGACGTCCTCGGCCGGCTCCTCGGCGGTGAGGATCAGCTCGCAGATGTCCTCGACGGTGAGGTCCTTGTCCGTGGCGTTGTCCAGCCACCATCCAGCCCGGGTCAGGGTCTGGGCGGCCGCCAGGACGTCGGTGATCTGCTGGTGCTGGTCCGGGGTCTCATCGGAGACCAGGACGTCGGAGAGCACCTGGTAGCGCACACGGGTGGCCCAATTGACCTGCTTGTCAGAGCCGGTGAGGTCGGGCAGGTCATGTTCTTGCGCGAACTGGTCGGCGTCCAGGAGTGTCTGCCGGTTCTGCAACTCGAGGTCCTCAGCACTCTTCTTGCGGAAGCACGAGGTACAGACGCGGTTCTTGCCCAGACCGAAGGCGTGAGCCTTGCGCCGGCCAGCGGGGACGCGGGCGAGGTCCACGGTCTCGGTGTGGCCGCAGCTGAACTCGATGGGGAGCTTGGTCTTGATCGCCATGATGATCCTTCGTCGGACGGTGTGGTCGAACGAGGTTCGCGGGGGGCGGCGGCGGTGGTGTGTCCGTCGGCTAGGAGGCGAGCGCGTGGATGCGGTCGGCCACGGCGGGAAGCGTGCTAATCGCGGCGACGTCGCGGGCGAGCTTGGCGGCGGCGACCCGGGTGTAGACCATCGTCGTTGAGACGTCGGCGTGGCCCAGGAGATCGCGCAGGGCAAGGATGTCGAGGGAAGCGGAGTAGACGTGCGTAGCGAAGCGGTGGCGCAGGGTGTGTGCGGACCAGCCCTCTTCTAGGAGGTCGTTGATGCGTTGAGCGATGGAGTTGGGGAGGTAGTGGCCGCTGGGGTTGCGGTCAGAGGGGAACAGCCAGCCGTGTGAGGGTACGAGTTGGAGGGCTTCGGCCAGGATCGGGTGGACGGGGACATGGCGGATGTGGCCGCCTTTGCCGGTGACCCGGATGGTGCCGTCGTTGATGTCTTCTCCACGCAGGATGGCCATCTCGCCCACGCGGAGCCCGCCGAGGGAGCCGAGTAGGAGCATGAGGATGTCGGTGGGGCGAGTGCATCGGGCGACGGCGCTACGGAGGACGTGGTCTGGTGTGGGACGCGGTAGGCCGCGGGGCACACGGATGTGGGGGAGTTTTGCGGTCGGGTCGCCGGTCACTCGCCCTGCATGTTGCCCCCACCGGTAAAAGGCCCGGATCGCGTCGAGAGCGTTCTTGCGGGTCGCCGGGGACTTTCCGACCGTGGTCAGCCACGCGCTGATCTGGGTCGTGTCGAGCGTCCAGGGTGTGCAGCCGTGAGCCGTGGCCCACGTCTCGAGGCGGGTGGCGTAATGCACGCGGTTATTGACGGTCTGTGGCCGTCTGAACACGCTGAGCCAGGACTCGAACGCCGCCACGTCGGCCGTAGTGTGACGTTGCTTCGACATGGGTGCCTCCTGCCATCGGACCGGGTGCAGTGATCTTGGCAGAGGTGGCGTGGGCAAAAAGGGAGGGACCGCCCAGTTGTGGGCGGTCCCGGCGTCGTCGGACGTTGTGCAGGACTCAACCGAAGCGTGGCTGCGGGACGAACATGAGGCCGATCCAGGCCAGCGCCCCGAGAATGGTGGGACCGGCGTATAGGTCTGCGGGGCCACCCATGTACCAGGCGAAGCCGGCGACTGCGGCGACGGCGAACGCAATGAACTTGGCCATCGCGAGGAGCGAGCTGATGGGGCGGAGGATGAAGCCGATCACGGCCATGACTGCGAGGGCGATCAGGAACCACATGGCGGGCCTTCCTAGTGCGGAGTGACTGGTCCGTTCAGACTGTGCGCCCGCGCGGACGCGTTAAGACGAGCGTGAGGGCGATGGTCCACTTCACTGTGTCGTTAATGAGCTTGGGGGACAAGTAACCGAAGGGTTGTTGGTTCGAATCCAACCGGGGGAGCCGAGCAGAGGCCCCTGCACC
>NZ_JALJRI010000108.1:0-34180 GCF_024519795.1 Micrococcus sp. Mcc89
GTCTGAGACGACACGCCCGACCACCGGGCGCTACACCACTATGCGGGACTCAACTCGGCCGCGTGCCACACCCGGAAACGGGTCACAGACCGGTCCTCCGCCGCGTCAGCGCCGTCCCAGCCCGCGAACGTGCGGGCCACGGACTCCACGATGGCCGGGTGTGCTGTGCACTCGTGTTCGGATGCCAGGGCCAGCACGAGCGCCAGGGCGCGGCCCCAGTCCCCGCAGGTGCACGAGGGGGCGTGCTCGGCCTCGGCCAGCCGGCCCAGCAGGTCGGCAACGAACAAGGGGGTGGCCAGCCCCTCGGGGGCGCTCGCGGTCGGTATCCTGGTCTCGTCGCCGTCATACGACTTCCAGGGCGCCGCTCCTACAGCGTGGGGGCGGCGTTCTCGTGTCTGGGGGAGGGTCACGCGGCCTCACCGGCCTTCAGAGCGGCCAGGCTGGTGACCGGCTCGCGCAGGGCTAGCAGACTGTCCCGGTCCACGCGGATGGGGCGGCGGCGGTTGGTGCTGGGGCCGATGCGGTAGGCCTTCAGGTCACCGGACGCGATCAGTCGGCGGATGGTGTCTCGGGACACTTGGAGCAGGTCGGCGGACTGAACGATGGTCAGGTGCGACGGGAGAGGGGCAGACATGCGGTGTACCTCCGGGCATGACTCTGAGGCCTTCCCTGGTCCCTACATTGGGCGTCCAGCTTGGGCCTAGTCAGCCCGGCGCATCTACGCGCGGACTAGAGGTCACGATGCCTCCCGCTACTAAGAATCATACATGCGCGCAGACGTGCCTACTCTGGCCGTACTTGTTGGCGCGCCTGTATCAGCTCGCGGACCGTGACGGATTCCCGGCCCGCCGCAAGCAGGAGGTCCAGCAGCCGCCACAGCTCGGGCTCCGGGCAACGCAGCTCGGGGGTTCGCCCCGCTCGGGCACACCGCTCGCACCACAGGATGACGCGGTTCTCGATTGGGGCAGAGACATCCCGGGGTTCCCCGTACTCGTTCAGCAGCTCGAAGAGCGGCCGGGACTGACCGTGCTGGTAGTAGAACCGGTGACCCGGCTTGTCGGACACCCAGCCCAGTTCGGCGGCGTTCCGGTCTGGCGACGGGTGTTTCCTCTCGGCCCGCCACGCACGGCTAGTACCCGGTATCTCGATCCAGTCCACGGGCGAGCCGTCCGCAGTCCCCATGAAGCGGGTGACGATCCACCGGCGCTCACCCCGGTGCCGGGGGTGGGCACAGACCACCGTGATGAAGTGCCCCTGACGGCTCGGCGTGCTCATGCGTCCTCCCCGGTCATCCGGTCGGCGAGCGCGGCGAGCCGGTTCCGTTCGGCGTGCTGGTAGATGCGGACCGCCTTGGGGTCGGAGTGTCCGGCGAATGCCATCAGCTCGGCCTCCGTGGCCCCTTGCTGGCCCATGCGGGTCAGGCCGGTGTGCCGCAGCCCGTGGAATGTGAACCGACCCAACGGCTCCGCCCCGGCGTCCTCGCGCTCGCGGTTGAGCAGGTCCACGGCGGATTTGAGCCGCTTCCCGATGGTGTTCGGGTTGTTCAGCCGGTTCCCACCGCCGCGCCGGGGAAACAGCAGCGCCTCCGCCGTGGCCCCGACGTGCTGGGCCAGGTGGGCCGTCAGCGCCTCTCTGGCGAGCGCGGGAACATAAATGGTCCTCCGCCCGGCCTCGGACTTGGGCGGGGCCTCGTAGAGGCCTCTCCCGCGTGCCTGCACCTGTGTCTCGATCCGCAGCATGAGCCGTCCGGCGTCATCGGTGACGACGTGCCGACGCCGCAGGGCCAGGGCCTCGCCGATCCGCAAGGCACACCATCCGGCGGTGAGGATCAGCGCCCGGTCCTCGGGGTAGGTCATCAGCTCGGACAGGCGGGCCAGCTCGGAGGGGGCGAGGATCGTCACCTGCCGGTGCTCGCGCCGCCGGGTGCGGGTCAACGCGGGCACAGGGGAGGCGGTAATCCACGGGGTGAATCCTCGGGGCAGGTCGCGGGCCTGACCGGCGGCGAACTTGAACAGCGCCGTGACGGTCCCGTGAACTTCCGGGGCCACTGATGCCCCGTGGTCGGACTCCAACCTGTCCAGCCATGCATTCAGGTCCACCGTCGTCACCGCGCCCACAGCCCGGTCGCCGAACTCCGGGAGGAAATGCCCCTCTAGGTGCCGCCGGTAGGTGTAGACGCTGCCCCAGGCCAGCCCGGCCCCCTCCTTCCATGCCAAGAAAGCATCGGCCAGCTGGCGCACCGTCCGGGACTCGGCGGCGGCGCGGGCGCTCGCGGCCTCCGCCTCGGCCTTCAGCGCCCTGCGCCGTTCGGCAGGGGGAATGAACGTGCCCCGGGCAACCTCCCCCTGGGCCACGGCTAGAGCGGCTTTCGCGTCCGCCAGCGCGGCGAACGTGCCGAGACTGAACTCCCGATCCTGGGCGTACAGCTTCACGCGGTAGCGCCCGCTCGGGTTCAGGGTGATGCCGCGTGGGAGCTTGCGCGGGGTCGCCATGTCCGGGCCTCCGTTCCAGTCGCGGCCCGACCGACTATCGACTAGTCGGGCATTAGTCGGGATTGAGGCTACCCTGTGCCTACTGGTGCATACTCCGTGTCCCCACGAAAACGGCCTAGCAATGCGGAAAGGGCCGGAATCGCGTGGATTCCGGCCCTCTCTGGCGGAGACGGGGGGATTTGAACCCCCGGCCCAACTTTCGTCGAGCCCTTCATTAGCAGTGAAGTCCATTCGGCCGCTCTGGCACGTCTCCTCCATCCGGCGCGCCTCGCACGGGGCGACGCGCGGTCAGACCGGTTCAGTTTAGCGCGCCAGGCCAGGGCAGGGCAAAGGAGCGGCGTGCTCACGGACGGATCACCATCGCGCACGAGCGGGGCCCCGGATCCATGGATCCGGGGCCCCGCGTGATCTGTCAGCCGTCCGGCCTGAGGCCGACGCGTCCGTTCAGATCAGATGCGATCCTTGCGGTCGTTGCGGCCGTCGAGGTCGCGATCGGTGGCGTCGCCGTCGACCTTGACGTCCTCGTGGCGGACCTCCTCGGTCACCGTCTCGGTGTCCTGCACCTGGCGCTTGCCCAGGGAGACCTTCTCGGCGTCCACGGTCTTGTTGACGACCGGGGTCTCCTCGTAGGTGGTGACCTCGACGTCGCCGTCGCGGCCGGCGGTGCGGGCCTCGGCGGAGTTCGGGTCGACGGACTCGCGCTCCACCACGACCTCCTCGCGGGTGACGGGCACCTCGACGGTCTCGGTGGTGGTGTAGGCCTGCTTGCGCAGACGGACGCGGCCGGAGGCGCGGCGCTCGGTGCCGACGTTCAGGTGCTCGTCCTTGACGACGACGGAGTCGGCGTCGGTCACCTCGCGGCGGTCACGATCGGCCACGTCGCGGCGGTCGCCGTCCACGACGGCCTCGTCGCGGCGGTCGGCCACGCCGGCCACACCCGCGGTGCCGGCCACGCCGGCGGCGCCGGCGTCGGTGCGCACGTCGTCACGACGCACGTCGCCGTCGTGATCCGCGGCGGAGTACTCCATGGAGTAGTACTCGTAGATGCGCTGCTCCTCCTCGGGGGTCAGCGAGCCGTCCGCGTCCACGTTCGGGGCGTCCTTCACGAAGGACTTCTCGAAGGGCACCGTGATGCCGTCGGCGGTGGTCTGGGCCTGCTGCAGCGGCACGAAGGTCTCGCGGGCGCCGAACAGGCCGGTCTTCACCGTGACGAAGGTGGGCTCGTTGGTGACGTCGTCGAGGTAGACCTGACCGACGGAGCCGATCTTGTCGCCGTCGGTGGCGAAGACGGTGGAGTTCTGCAGCTGGTCGAGAGCGTTGCGGTCCATGAGGAATTCTCCTTCTGAATTGGTGTTTTGTTGCCTTACGCTCATTCACAATTCCCCATGGGCCCGAGTGGCGTCAACCATCGGCCCCCCAGATTCCCAATTCCCAGACTTCTCCCAGAATCTCGGTGTGATCCGCATGATTCCGCGGATTCTTCGTCCGGGCCTGCTGTGGATCCTGGGGGATCGGTGGGAGTGTGGCGCATGCGGTCCGCGACCCTTGACGGCCACCGATATTGTGTGGAATACGCGCGCCGCAGGCGTGAAAACGATCCCGAGGAGAGTGGAGGCCCCATGTCCGAGCCCCTGGTGGCCGAGCGCCGCCTCGCAGTGGTGGGAGCCGGCCCCCGCGGCGTCATGCTGCTGGAGCGGATCCTCGCCCGACTCGAGGGCGCGGCCCCGGACGCACACCCCCGGCGGCTGCGCATCGACGTCGTGGACCCCTACCCGCCCGGGCCAGGGCGGGTGTGGCGCACGGACCAGTCCGAGCTGTACCTCATGAACACCCCCGCGTTCTTCCCGACCGCGTGCGCCGCCGACAACCCCGGTCTGCGCCCCTCCACCGCCGCCCAGACCTTCGACCAGTGGCGTCGCGTGCACCCGGAGGCCAGCCTCGGCGTGCGCCGCCACCAGTACCCGGCCCGAGCGGTCTACGGGCGCTACCTCCGGCACCTGTACAAGGACGTCGTCGCGGGGCTGCGCGCCCGCCCCGAGGTCGTCGAGGTCGTCGAGCACCGCGCGGAGGCCACCGCCCTGCACCCCCGGCCCGACGGCGGCGCCCGCCTGGAGCTGCGGGACGCCGACGGTGCGGTCTCCGCGCTCGACGCGGACGCCGTCGTGCTCTGCCTGGGCCATCAGCCGGCGGAGCTCAGCCCCGGCCAGAACCGGATGGCCGCCGCCGCGCGGGGCAGGGACGAGCTGCACTACCAGGGCCCGCAGATCCCCTCGGACGTGGACTGGGAGACCGTGGAGGCCGGGGCGGACGTCCTCGTGCGGGGCATGGGCCTGAACGCGTTCGACCTGCTGGCCCAGCTCACCCAGGGCCGGGGCGGGGTGTACCGCCGCACCGGCGACGGACCCGGCCGGGCCCTGCGGTACGAGCCGTCGGGGGACGAGCCGCGCCTGCACCTGATGTCCCGCCGCGGCATCCCGTACCTGCCCAAGGCCGAGGTGGACGCCTTCGTGCCCCGCGGCGTCACCCTCAGCTACCTCTCCGACGCCGCCGTGGACGCCCTCGCCGCCCGGCACGGGGCCCTGGACCTCGCCGAGCACCTCTGGCCGCTGCTGCACCGCGACGTGGTCCGGCACTACTACGCCACGCTCGTCCGGGCCCAGCCCGAGATCCTCGGCGGCCCCGTCGAGGCGCGCCGATTCCTCGGGGAGCTCGTCGGCCAGCTCGAGGAGGCCGGCCGCGGCGCCCCCGTGACCTCCGCGCACGCCGAGGAGCTCCTCCAGCGGTACGCCCCCGGCCGGCGCTTCCTCGACATCCTGGCCTATGGGTCCCCGTTCGAGGACGCCGTGTTCGCCTCCCATGAGGACTATCAGCGGGCCGTCGCGGAGCTCATGGAGCAGACCTGCGTCGAGGCCGCCCTCGGGGAGGAGTCCCCGTTCATGATGGCCGTCGGCGCGCTTCATGCCGGCCGACTGCGGATCAAGGCGTGGGTCGCCGAGGGCCGGATCACCGAGGCCTCCCGCATCCGGGACGTCCAGGGCTGGTTCGAGCCGCTGGTCGAGGGCCTCGCCTCCGGCCCGCCCCTGTGGCGCGTGGAGCAGATGCTCGCGGTGCACCGGGCCGGCCTGCTCACCTGGGCCGGCCCCGCGCCCGTGGTCGAGGCCG
Organism: Micrococcus sp. Mcc89; assembly: GCF_024519795.1. NCBI lineage: Bacteria > Bacillati > Actinomycetota > Actinomycetes > Micrococcales > Micrococcaceae > Micrococcus > Micrococcus sp. Mcc89. The sequence goes on from NZ_JALJRI010000108.1 coordinate 5,655, forward strand.
AGGAACACGCATTCACCGCCCACAGCCCCCAGGTGGGAGCGCAGGACTCGCTGGGGCCCGCCGTCGTCGAGGGGGCCTGGCTGGTGGAGGCGATGATGCCGCCCAACCGCGTGCAGGCCGCCGCCTCCCCGCTGGTCCGTCAGATGCTGGCGGACGGCGTCGCCGCGGCCGGGACGTGGGAGGACGAGGAGGGTGTGCGCGTGCCCGCCACCGGCTTCGACGTCACGGCCCGCCCGTACCGGCTGCGGGCCGCGGACGGCACGGTCCACGCGGACGTGTTCGTGCTGGGCCTGCAGCTCTCGGGCGTGCAGTGGGGCACCGCGATCGCGGCCGAGGCCGGGGCCGATCCGGCCGGACGTGCCCTCTTCCTCGCCGACGCCGACGCCGCCGCGACGGCTGTGCTCGCCGGCTGAGCCCCCACGACGACGGCGGGGCCGTCCGGGTGGCTCCCGGACGGCCCCGCCGTCGTCATGCCGGGTGCGGCGCCCCGCGTCCCGTCAGGGACGGACCGGCCCGCGGCCCTTGCCGGGGTGCTCCGGGCCGTGGCCCTTGCCCGGGTGGTCGCCGCCGTGACCCGGGGTCGCGCCGACGCAGCGCAGCCACTCGCGCACGGAGTTCGCGGGCTTGCCCGGCACGCCGCGCGGATCGGTCACGCCGTCGCAGGTCTCGCCCGGGGAGGGCTCCGGCTCCGGGGTCGGCTCGGTCACGGGCGCGTCGAGCTGGAGGCCCACCAGGATCGGGTTGTGGTCCGAGGACCGCCACTGGTCCGCGGAGTACAGGTCCTCGGCCACGTAGTTGTGGCGCGAGTACTCCAGTGCCACGGATTCGTTCGCGTTGATCATCCAGATGTCCTGGCCGGTGATCGCCGTCGCCGCCGACGGCGAGGCGTAGATCCCGTCCAGGCTGCCGACGGCGCCGCCGAACGCGTACGAGTACTCGCCCGTGAGCGTGCCCTGCGAGAGGTACCCGGCCGCCTCGAGCACGCGGATCGGGTCCTCCTTCTCGTAGGCGTTGAAGTCGCCCATCAGCAGGACGCGGTCGGTGCCGGTCTCGGCCTTCATGCGCTCGGCGAAGGCCACGAGGGCCTCGGCCTGGCCCACGCGGTCCGCGTTGTACGCGCCCTGGCCGTCGCCCGCGTCCACGTTGTCCCCGGTCGCACCCGAGCCGCCCTTGGACTTGAAGTGGTTGGTGATCGCCACGAAGTCGGTGCCGGCCGCCCCCTCGGACGTGCCGTCGGCGGCGCGGAACAGCTGGGCCATCGGCTCGCGGGCGTTGTCGAAGTTCGTCTGGTCGTCCAGGATCACCGACTCGCCCACCGGGGTGACCTCGGCCGGCTGGTAGATGAACGCGGAGCGGATGACGTCCTCGTCCGCGAGCGCGGGACGGGTGGCCGGGGAGGCCACGTAGGCCCAGCGCTGCTCGCCGGCCTGCGCGTTGAGGGCCTCCACGAGGTGGGCCAGCGCGTGGTCCCGGTCGAGGCCGAACTTCTCGGAGTTCTCGATCTCCTCGAGCGCGACCACCGAGGTGCCGAGGCCGTTGATCGCGGCCGCGATCTTCTCCTGCTGGCGGGCGAACGCCTCGGAGGTGTAGGCGCCGCGCGGCAGGCAGCCGTTCGTGGTGACGGGGGTGCCGGCGCGGTCGCGGTAGGCGCTGCAGCCGGCCACGTCCTGACCCAGGGTCGTGAAGTAGTTGAGCACGTTGAAGCTGCCGACGGTGACGTTGCCGCCGACCGCCTCGGGGGCGGCCTCGGCCGGGCGGGTGTCCTCGATCGTCACGGGCTGGACGGCGGCCGCCGTGGCGTCGGTGAGGTGGCCCAGCGGCTGGAAGGACCACGCGTCGAAGCGCCAGTCGAGGATGACTCCGGTGGTGAACTCCAGGCCCGCGCCCACGCGCACCGGCTGGTCTGCGTCCAGGTACGGCAGCGGGTTCTGGTTGCCCGGCGAGCGCATGAAGTTCGTGGTGGCCCCGTCGTCGAGCACGATCAGCTGCTGCGCGTTGGCGGCCGCGACGGCCTGGGCCTCGGCGCCGGGCCGAGCCACGGACGTCGGGTTGTCCAGCGGCGTGGTGCCGGGGACGATGCCGAGGGAGCCGTACTGGTTGAGGGAGTAGTTGTCCGTGACCGTCCAGTCGCCCTGCGGGGCGAGGACCATGCCCTCGAGCGCCTCACGGTCGGCCTCCTCCAGCGGGAACTCCACCGGCGTGGGGGCCACGGCGCCGGGCTCGGCGACCGGCAGCACGCCGCCGGCGGCGACCTTGATCTGCGTGAGGCCGTAGTGCTCGGCCGCTTCGCCCGTGACCTGGACGTGGTCGCCGAGCGTCACGGAGCCGACCGTGTCCGGCGAGTACACGAACACGCCGTCGGAGGCGCCCGGGGTGGCGTCGGGGGTGTCGCCGCCGGTGCCGGCGGTCTGGATGTAGTAGCCGTCGTAGCCGCCCGTGGAGTACACGGCGGTGACGACGCCGGTGGTGGTCACCTGGCGCCCGGCGTACGGGGTGGCCGTGCCGGTGCCCTGGAGCTGGGCGATGGTGATCCGCTCGGCCGGGGTCGGCTGCGGCTCGGGCTCCGGGGTCGGCTCGCCGCCGGTGGCGGCGGCGTTGGTCGGGGTGACCTGGTCGGTGACGGTGAAGTCGGCGCTGTTGTCGTCCGTGTCCACGCCGTTCGTGCGGGTGAGGGACTTCGGGTCCGAGTTGGCCGAGGGGGCGCCGGCAGCCGCTGTTTCGAAGGTGTTGGTGGCTCCGTAGCCGAGCACGTCCGCGACGCCCGGCACCTGGCCGGTCACCACGGAGCCGACCGGCAGGTCCGTCATGGTGCCCGCCTGGCGCGCGAGCACGATCGTGCCCTTGGTGCCCGCGGGGTTGAACGCCCCGCCGGCCACGAGGTCCGCCTGCGGCAGGGCGGCGCCCGCGGTGCCGTTGGAGCCGCCGGAGACCAGGAAGTGGCCCTTCGCGGGCACCGTGCCGGACAGTGCGACCGTGCCCTGGGTCGCGGCCGTGCCGGCGGCGGAGCGGTACTGCAGGGACCAGCCGTCGAGGCTGATCGGCTGGTCGGTGGGGTTGTAGAGCTCCACGAACTTGTGGGTGTACACGGCGTTCGCGGAGCCGCCGTTGGTGTACGCCTCGTTGATGACGAGGGGGTCGCCGGCCGGGCTGGCCTGGGAGGGCAGGGCCACAGCGGGGGCGAGCAGGGCCAGGGCGGCGGTGGTCACCGCGGTGCGCGCGGCGAAGCGGGGCAGGGGGGTCATGTCGTCCTCGGTCTCGTTCTCGATGGGTCAGCGCGGCAGGCCCGCGGCGGTCAGCCAGGCATGGGCGGAGAAGACGGGGTGCGTGGCGGCGCCGCGCTGCACGCCGCGGCCCTTGCCCGGGTGGTCCTCGCCCTTCACGCGGCCCTTGCCCGGGTGGTCGGCGCCCTTGTCATGGCCCTTGCCATGACCCTTGCCCGGGTGGGTCGGGGCGGGCTGCTCCGGCTCGGTGGGGGTCGGGGCCGCGGTGACCTCGAGGGCATGGCGCACCACGGTCGTGCTGCCGTCGGCGTAGCGCACGGTCATCACGAGCTCGCCCGTGCCCGCGGCGGCGGGGGCGGTGATCCCGGAGAGCGTGACGGTCTCGGAGCCCGCCGGGACGGCCACGGTGCCCAGGGCGGTCTCGGCGCCGTCGGCCGTGCGGAAGGCGACGTCGACCGCGGTCGCCGCGGGGGCGCCGTCGGAGTCCACCACGAGGTCCCCGAGGGTCAGGCCGACGGCCTGCCCGGCCTCGACCGAGGCGGGGGCGTCGGTGACCGGCACGCCGTTCTTGCCGAAGTCCGGGGCGACCGCGCCGTGGGCCGCGTCCTGGGCGCGGGCGTAGTCCGTGATCGCCTGGGAGTCCAACAGGCCCATGTTCACGAAGTTCTGGCGGCCGGTCGCGAAGGCGGTGTAGCCGTCGGGGGCCTTGGTCGGGTCCCCGAGCGTCGTCCAGGTGTCGTCGGCCAGGAACGACTGGCTGGCCACCGTGTACATGCGGTCCGCCTGGAGCGGCTCGCCGTCGATCCACACGCCGGTCACCTTGTCCCCCTGCGGGCGGGACTCGTCGTAGGTCCAGGTCAGCTCCTCGGACCAGCCGAGGGTGAACTTGCGCACGTCGTTCCGCCAGTTCTCCTCGAGGGCCAGCTTGATGGAGGAGCCCGGGATGTCGAAGTAGGTGATGGTGTTGCCGAACGGCGCCATGTCGAGCAGCTCGCCCAGGGTGAGGCGACCGACGAGGTCGGCCGGCTTGGCCGGGAACGCGCCGCCGTCGGTGAAGCGGTCCGTCAGCAGCTCGGAGCGCAGGCCGCCGGGGTTGGTCACGCCGAGGTCCACCTCGGGGTTCGCCTGCTCGGCGGCGTGCTTGACGGCGTCGCCCACCCAGGTGCCCAGGGTGGTCTCGGCCGCGCGCGTGCCGCCGGCCTTCCAGGAGCCGCCGGCGTCGATCAGCTTCTGGTAGTCGGTGGTGATGGAGGCGGACAGGTCGGCCACGACCTCGCCCTGCAGGTCCTCGAAGACCGCGACGGCCTCCTGCTCGATCGCGTACACCTGGGCGGTGACGGGGGATTCCGCGGCGGCCTCGGCGGGGGCCTGCGTGGACCTGGCCAGCAGGCGCGGGGTGAGCCCGGTGACCTCGCCGTCGGCGCCCACGGTCAGCTCGACGGCGGCCAGGTGGCTGCCGGAGGCACCCGCCTGGATCACGGGGCGGTGGGCGCCGCCGGCCGCGGTGTCGTACTGGTAGAGCTGGTGGGTGTGGGCGTTGAAGATGACGTCCACGGCGGAGGAGGTCTCGCCGACGATGCGGTCGAACTCGGCCCGGGCCGCCCGCTCGGCGGCCAGCTCGCCCGCGCCGGCGGCGCCGTCGTGGTACGAGGCCACGATCACGTCGGCGGCGTCCTGGGCCTCCAGCTCGTCCGCGACCGCGTTCACGGCGGCGACCTCGTCGAGGACCTCGTTGCCCTTCAGGCCCGCGCCGGTGGTGGTCGCGTACAGCTCGTTGGGGGAGGCGCCGATGACCGCGACGCGCACGCCGTCGACGTCGAAGACGGCGTGCGAGGTGAGGACGGGCTCCTTGCTCGTCGGGTCCACCAGGTTGGCGGAGAGCACCGAGAACTGGGCCCGGGACTCCACACGGCCCTGCAGGTCGTCCAGGCCCTTGTCGAACTCGTGGTTGCCGGCGGTCAGCGAGGCCAGGCCGAGCGCGTTCATCACGTCGATCGTCGGGTTGTCCTGCTGCACGTTGGACACGGACTTCGAGCCGCCGATCAGGTCGCCGGCGCTGGTCAGCAGCGTGGAGCCGGCACCGTGCTCGGCCTCGAACGCGGTGCGGTAGTCCTCCACGGTGTCCGCGAACTGCGTGCCGATGTAGTCCGCGGACAGCGCGCCGTGGAAGTCGTTGAAGGACAGGATCGAGATGGTGGTCTCGTCCGCGGCGGCCGTCTCGACGGCCAGGGCGGGCGCCGCGCTCGCGGGCGCGAGGACGAGGACGGTGCAGGCGGCCGTGGTGACGGCACGGCGGCGGAACAGGCTGGGCATGGCTCTCCCCGGGATGCGTGATGACAGAGGTGCGCCGCCGGTGGACGGCGGGGTGACGCGGGGAGTCCATCACATCCAGTTGGCCTCCAGGTGAACGAGAGGCGGCGGGCCGTCCGGCCCGCCGCCTCTCGTCGTGTGCACGCGGATGGTGAGGGATTCGAACCCTCGGCACGGGGTCACCGCGCACCGGTTTTCAAGACCGGCTCCTTCGGCCGCTCGGACAACCATCCCGGGCCTGACCGCGACGGCGTGGGCCGCCGCGTCGAGGACCCACTCTAGCCCGTGGCCCGGCGGGCGACCGGTGGCGAGTCCGGCCCCCGCGCGCGAGGATGGACCCTCGACCCCCGACCAGAGGAGGAGACCCCCATGGACGTCCCCGCACAGATGCGCGCCGTGCGATTCACCGGTGCCGGCGACAACGGCGTCGTCCGCGTGGGCCACGAGCCCGTGCCGGACCCCGGCCCGGGCGAGGTGCTGGTGCACGTGGCCGCCGCGGGTCTCAACCGCGCGGACATCGCGCAGCGCGAGGGCCGCTATCCGCCGCCGCGCGGCGCCTCCGAGATCCCCGGGCTCGAGGTCTCCGGCACCGTGGCGGCGCTGGGACCCGAGGCCGGGATGCCGGGGGAGGGGCGCTTCGCCGTCGGTGACCGGGTGTGCGCTCTCCTGGCCGGCGGGGGCTTCGCCGAGTACGTCGCCGTGCCGGCGGGCCAGCTCATGGCCGTCCCCGACGGCGTCGGCCTCGTCGAGGCGGCGGCCCTGCCGGAGGTCGCCTGCACGGTGCACTCGGCGCTCGTGGGCCGTGCGGGCGTGCAGGCCGGGGACCGGGTGCTCGTGCACGGCGCCACCGGCGGCATCGGCTCCTTCGCCGTCCAGTTCCTCGCCGCGCTCGGTGCACGGGTGCTGGGCACCGCCGGCGGCCCGGAGAAGGTGGCGCTCGGTCGGCGGCTGGGCGCCGAGCACATGTTCGACCACCGCGCCGCCGAGTCCGGTGCCTTCGCCCCGTGGGTCAAGGAGGTCACGGACGGCCACGGCGCGGACGTCATCCTCGACGTCGTCGGCGCCCCGTACCTGGCACCCAACGTGTCCGCGCTCGCCCCCGAGGGACGCATCGTGACGCTCGCGGTCCAGGGCGGCGCCGTCCCGGAGGACTTCAACATCATGAAGCTGGTGGTCAAGCGCGGCTGGCTCACGGGGGCGACGCTCCGCTCCCGCTCGGTCGTGGACAAGGCCGGGATCGTGGCCGCGGCCGAACGTGCCGTGTGGCCCCTGGTGGCGGCGGGCCGCATCGACGCGAGCGTCGGGGCGTGCTTCCCGCTCGCCGAGGCCGCCGAGGCGTTCGACTGGTTCGACTCCGCCACCCGCACGGGCAAGGTCGTGCTCGTCACCGACCCCGCCGACGCGCGCCGGCCGTCCGGCGACCGCGCATGAGGGGGCCCTTCGCACGCTTCCGTCAGGAGCGTGCCGACGACCGCGAGCTCGGCACGGGGCTGTGGCGCCGTGCCCACGACCGACTCGGCCGGGCCCTGGACCGCTACTGGCAGGTGCTGGAGGGCCAGCGGGGCACGGACGTGCTGAGCCCCGAGGAGCGCAACGGCGTGGTCCACGCCGGCAACGTCCTCACGGAACGGCTCCCCGCGGTCCGCGCCCTGTGCGTCCGCCTGCACCGGGACCACGAGGGCGACGGCGAGCACATCCCGGCCGAGGCCGCCGACGTCCACCGTGAGCTCTCCCGCGCCGCGCACGAGCTGGCCGCCACCGCCCAGGCCCTCGCCCTGTACCGGCTCGGTCAGGGTTCGGCGGAGTCGGTCGGCCGGCACGCCGAACGCACCCTCGGCCACCTGGACCGGGCGGAGGAGCTGGGAGCCAGGCTCTGACGGCGGCGCGCCCCGGAGGGCCGGCCCGGAGACGAGAGGACCCCGCCGCGTGATCACGCGGCGGGGCCCGGGGGAGCCCCCTGCCGGATTCGAACCGGCGACCTGCTCTTTACGAGGGAGCTGCTCTGGCCAGCTGAGCTAAGGAGGCACGTGACCGTGAACGGCCACGGCTGACGAGCATACCGGTTTCGCGGCCCCGATTCCACCGCACGGCTGGGCGCGCGGGCCACCGAGTGTGGCCCGCCCCTTCTGCGGGCGTTCACCCCCAGGCCATGCCGCGGCCAGACGGGGACGGTTCCCTGGTGGGCACACACCGTCGACGGGAGACGCATGAGCCTGCCCCACGCCCCTCGCACCCCGGCACCCCCCGCCGCGGCCTCGTCAGCCGTGCCCCTCCGCCTGGCCGTGGTGGACATGTCCGGCACGTCCATCGTGGAGCACGGGCTCCAGGACACGGCGTTCGCCCGCACGTTGGACCAGCACGGCGTCCCGGCGGGCACGCCGGAGCACGACGACGCCGCGCGGCGGTTCCGCGCGCTCCGGCCCACCTCGCGCACGGCCGTGTTCCCCCGCGTGTTCGCCGACCGGGCGGTGGCCGCGGCGGCGACCCGCACGTTCGAGGCGACCTTCGACGCGCTGTTGGGCCAGCACGGCGTCAAGGCCGTGCCGGGCGCGGAGGAGGCGCTCATCCGCCTGCGCGCCCTCGGCCTCCACGTGTGCCTCTGCACCGGCTACGCCCGCCACACCCAGAACATGATCCTCGAGTCGCTGGGGTGGATGGGCCTGGCGGATCTGAGCCTCTCCCCGGACGACGCCGGCCGCGGCGTCCCCTACCCGGACATGATCCTCACCGCCCTGCTCGGTCTCGACCTCGACGACGTCCGCAGCGTCCTCGTGGTCGGGGACACCGCGGAGGACATGACGGCCGGGCGCCGCGCGGGGGCCGGACTCGTGGTCGGCGTGCGCACGGGTCGCGACGCGGACGCCGTCCTGCTGGCGGCGGGCGCGGACCGGCTGGTGCCGGGCCTGGCCGACGTGCCGGACCTGGTGGTCCGCACCCGCTGAGCCGGCGCCGGCCCGCCCCGCGCGGCCGCTCAGCGACGTCGCGGGGTGCGCACCCGGCGGGGCAGCAGCGCCAGCATCATGGCTTCGAGGGCCAGCAGCTCCGGCACGTTGGCGGCGATGCGCTCCCGGGCCGTGGTGACGGCGTCGATCCGGGCGAGCACCTCGGCCGAGTCGCCGGCGGCGCCGCGGGCGTACGCCTCGATCTCGCCCCGACGGTGCTCGTTGATGAGCTCGCCGTCGGCGCCCAGCTGCACGCGCAGCACGTCCCGGAACAGGCCCATGACGTCGATCATGGCCCGGTCCAGCGAGTCCCGGACGGCGCGGCGCCGCCGGCGGGTCTGGTCCTCCTCGAGCCGTTTGACGTGGTGGCGGAGCTTGGGCGGGACGGGCTCGCCGGGCTCGAGGCCCAGGGAGCGGCGCAACGCCTCGAGCTCCTCGGCGTCCCGGGCTTCGGCGGCGGACTCGGCCTCGGCCCTGGACACCTCGGCCAACGTGGCGGCCAGGGCCATCGCGTCGGAGACGGCGGTGGCCTGGAGCGGCAGGGAGAGGATGCGCTCGCGGCGTTCGAGGGCCTCCGGGTCCCGCGCGAGGCGGCGGGCCATGCCCACGTGCGACTGGGAGATCCGGGCGGTGGTGAGCGCCGTCTCGCGGTCCAGCCCGTCACGGCGGTGCAGCAGCTCCGCCACCTGCTCCACGGCGGGGATGCTCAGCGTGATCAGCCGGCAGCGGGAGCGGACGGTGGGGAGCACGTCCGCGGGGGACGGGGCGCACAGCATCCAGATCGTGCGGGCCGGCGGCTCCTCGATGGCCTTGAGCAGCACGTTCGTGGCGCGCTCCGTCATGCGGTCCGCATCCTCCATGAGGAAGATCCGCCAGCGTCCGGTCGCGGGGGTGGACTGGCCGGCCTCCACGAGGGCGCGGACGTCCTCGATCCGATAGCTCACCGCCTCGGTGGCCAGCACGGTCACGTCCGGGTGGGTGCCGCCGAGGACGGTGCGGCACGCGTGGCACTCGCCGCAGCCGCGCGCCGCCGGGTCTGCGACCTCGCACTGCAGGGCCGCGGCGAACGCAAGCGCCGCCGTCGACCGGCCGGAGCCGGGCGGGCCCGTGAACATCCAGGCGTGGGTGGGACGGTCCTCGGCCGCGGCGCGGCGCAGCTGGGCCACCGCGGCCTCCTGGCCCGCGAGGTCCGCGAACACGGCGGGGGCGGGGGCCGTCATCGGTCGGCCGCCTGGGCGGTGACGCGGGCCAGCGCGCGGGCGGTGAGCTCCTGCGGCGGCAGCGCGCCGTCGAGCACGAGGTACCGCTCGGGCGCGGCCGCCGCGCGCGCGAGGAAGGCGGCGCGCAGGGCCTCGTGCCGGTCCGCCGTCTCCCGCTCCATGCGGTCGGGGGTGCCCTCGCCCTCCGCCGCGCGCCGGTCACGCCGGTCCGCGGCGGTGGCCGCGTCCACGTCGATCAGCACCGTCAGATCGGGGACGAGGCCGTCCGTGGCCCACTCGTTCAGGGCGGCGATCCGCGCCTCGCCCAGCCCGCGCGCCGCGCCCTGGTAGGCCACGGACGAGTCCACATACCGGTCCGTGACGACGACGGCGCCCCGGGCCAGCGCGGGGCGCAGCGTGCGGACGGCGTGGGCGGACCGGGCCGCGGCGAACAGCAGCGCCTCGGCGCGGGGGTCCACGGGGGCGTGCCCGGGGTCCAGCAGCAGCCCCCGCAGCGTCTCGCCCAAGTCCGAGCCGCCGGGCTCGCGCGTGAGCACCACCTCGTGGCCCGCGGCGCGCAGGGCCTCCGTCAGGGCGCGGGCCTGGGTGGACTTGCCGGATCCGTCCGGTCCCTCGACGGCGACGAACAGGCCGCGATGCTCGGTCTGGGTGCTCACGCCTCGAGCCTAGACGCCGCCCCGGACGGGGAAGGAACCCGGCCGGGCCGACCGCCTAGACTGACCGGCATGAGCGCCCCCCTGCACTTCGCCCTGCTCGTCGACCACTGGCTGTTCCGCGTCCTGGCGATCGCCGCGCTCGTGCTCGAGGTCTGGGCGCTGGTGGACGTCGTCCGGCGCCGCCCCGACGACTTCGCCCGCATCGGGGGCCGGGACAGGAGCTTCTGGCTGATCCTCACCGGCGTCGCCGCCGCCGTCGGGCTCCTCGGCGTGCTCGCCGGCGGCGGGATGGGGATGTTCGGCCTCGTGGCCGCGTGCGTGGCGTGCGTCTACCTCGCCGGCCCCCGCCAGGACATGGGCCCGGCCCTGCGCCGCTGAGGGTCCCGCGCCGTCGGCGCCGCCCTCATGACGACGGCGCCACCGCCGCCCAGCGCACGCTCAGCTCCCCGCGCCGCCACTGGTGCGGGCCGCCCAGCACGGGCCAGCCCGCCGCGCGCAGCGTGCCGACCGTCGCCAGCCACCGCTGCCGCGTCCCGTAGGCCGCGAGCGGGGCGTGCGCGGCCCACGCGGCGTCGGCCTCCGCCAGGAGCCGATGGACGGGCTCCCCGGGCACGTGCCGGTGGATGAGGACCTTCGGCAGGCGCGCCGCCACGTCCGAGGGGCGGGAGAAGAAGCCCAGCCGGAGGGCCACGGTCAGGCTCGCCGGCCCGTCCCGACGCAGATCCACCCAGGCCGCTCGCCGGCCGTCCTCGGAGCAGGTGCCCTCCACGAGGACGCCGTCGTCGGCGAGCCCCGCGCACAGCAGGGACCAGATCGCGGGCACGTCCTCCTCCCGGTACTGGCGCAGCACGTTGAACGCGCGCACCACGGTGGGCGGCCGCGGCACGGGCAGCTCGAAGCCGCCGACCGCCCAGGTGACCCCCGGCAGGCCGCCGGCCCGCTCCCGCGCCCGGGCCACCCGAGCGGGGTCGATCTCGAGGCCCACCAGCTCGAGGGCCGGGTTCTGCACGCGCAGCCGCTGGGCCATCTCGACGGCGGTCACCGGCTCCGCGCCGAAGCCCAGGTCCACGGCCAGCGGGCGGGGAGTGCGCCGCAGCAAGGGGCCGTGCACGTCCGTGAGCCAGCGGTCCACCCGGCGCATCCGCTGCGCCGCCGTCGTGCCGCGGGTGATGTGGCCCTGCGGTCCCCGGGCGGGGCCGGGGCCGGGCGTCGTGCGCGCGCGCAGCCGCCGGGCCTTCTCCACCATGGGCTCCAGCGTAGGGGAGCGGTGGGACGGGTCCGCCTAGGATGGTGACATGGCGAACACCACGTACACGCTGGTCCTGCTGCGGCACGGTCAGAGCGAATGGAACGAGAAGAACCTGTTCACCGGCTGGGTGGACGTCCCGCTGACCGAGAAGGGGCGCGCCGAGGCCGCCCGCGGCGGTGAGCTGCTGGAGGCGGAGGGCATCCGCCCGGACGTGGTCCACACGTCCCTGCTCAAGCGCGCCATCACCACGGCCAACCTGGCCCTCGAGGCCGCGGACCGCCAGTGGATCCCGGTCAAGCGCAGCTGGCGCCTGAACGAGCGCCACTACGGCGCCCTCCAGGGCAAGGACAAGGCCCAGGTGAAGGAGGAGTTCGGCGAGGAGCAGTTCATGGTCTGGCGCCGGTCCTTCGACACCCCGCCGCCCGCCCTGGACGACGACTCCGAGTTCTCCCAGGTCGGCGACGAGCGCTACGCGGACCTGGGCAAGGACGCCCCCCGCACCGAGGCCCTCAAGCAGGTCATCGACCGCCTGCTGCCCTACTGGGAGGAGCAGGTCCTGCCCGACCTCAAGGCCGGCAAGACCGTGCTGATCGCCGCGCACGGCAACTCGCTGCGTGCGCTGGTCAAGCACCTGGACGGCATCTCGGACGAGGACATCGCGGGCCTGAACATCCCGACGGGCATCCCGCTGGTCTACGAGCTGGACCAGAACTTCAAGCCGATCACCGCGAACGGCCGCTACCTCGATCCGGAGGCCGCCGCGGCCGGCGCCGCCGCCGTGGCCGCCCAGGGCTCCGCGCACTGACGCGTCCGACGACGACGGGCCGGGACCCCGCCTGGGGGCCCGGCCCGTGGCGTCGGGGACGGTCAGGAGCCGGTGGCGTCCGGGCGGTGGGTCGCCCACTCGCCCGTGACGAGGTAGCGCACCTTGGCGGCCACGGACAGGCCGTGGTCCGTGAACCGCTCGAGGTAGCGCGAGGCCAGCGTGACGTCCGTGGTGGTGGCCGGCGTCGCGCTCCAGTCCGGGGCGGCGATCGCGCGGAAGACGGACAGGTGCAGCGCGTTGACGTCCTCGTTGAGGGCGTCGATCCGGTCCCCGTGAGCCAGGTCCTGGGTCTCGAGCAGCAGGACGACCTCCTCGGCCACCTCCACGGCGGCGTCGCACATCGCGGTGATCACGGTACGGACCTGTTCCGGGATGACGTGCTCGGGGTAGCGCAGCCGGGTCAGCTGGGCCACGTGGCGGGCGAGGTCGCCCATGCGCTCGAGCGAGGAGCTCATCCGCAGCGTGGCGACGACGGTGCGCAGGTCCGTGGCCACGGGCGCCTGCAGTGCCAGGATGCGCACGGCCTGCTCGTCGAGGGACTCCTGCAGCTGGTCGATCCGCGCGTCCTCCGAGATGACCCGTTCGGCGCCGTGCACGTCGGCCGCCTCGAGGGCGGCCTGCGCGTCCATCATGGCGCGGTGCACGAGGCGGGCGATCTCGGTCAGGTCGCGGCCCAGCCGTTCGAGGTCGGCTCGGTAGAGCTCGCGCATGGTCTCCTCTCCCCGGCGACGCCCGTGCGCCGCCGACCCCGACTCCCGGGGCAACGGTCCACCCTGGCAGGGCAAGATGAACGGCCCATGAACGCCGATCGTCCGGCGTCTGGCGACGCCGGGGCAGCCCGTCTCCGGGCCGCCAGAGGCTAGTCTGGTGCCGTGGATCCCGTCATCATCGGCCTGCTGTGCGGAGCGGTCGGACTGTTCACCGGAGTGGCCTCCATGCTGGCCTTCCGGGCATCCGAGCGCTCGCGGACGGTGGACCTGACGGTCGGCGAGCCCACCCTGGCGCCGGGCGCCGCCGAGGTCCTCTCCGTGGTCGGCCGCGCGTACGCGGTGGTGGACGACGTCGACGGCGTGGTGCGCGCGAACCCCGCGGCCTACGCCCTGGGCCTCGTGCGAGGGCACTCGCTCGTCCAGGACCAGCTGCGAGAGCTCACGCGGACCGTGCGGGCCGACGGCGTCATCGTCGAGCGCCGCATGGAGCTGCCCCGAGGACCCCTCGGGCAGTCGAGCCTCGTCGTCGAGCTGCGCGTGGCCCCGCTGGACGAGGAGTACATCCTGATCCTCGCCGACGACCGCACGGACGTGACCCGCACCGAGGCCATGCGCCACGACTTCGTCGTCAACGTCTCGCACGAGCTCAAGACGCCGGTGGGCGCCATCTCCCTGCTCTCCGAGGCCATCGGCGACGCCGCGGAGGACGAGGAGGCGGTGCGTCGCTTCGCCGCACGCCTGGGCGTCGAGTCCCGCCGGCTCTCGGCCCTCGTGCAGGACATCATCGAGTTCTCCCGGCTGCAGGCCAAGGACGTGGTCCAGGACGGGGGGCCCGTGGACCTCAACGCCGTCGTCGCCGACGCCGTGGACCGCCTGCGCCTGACCGCCGAGGACCGCGGCATCGCGCTGCGCGTGGGCGGCCGCGTGGACGCGGTGGTGCACGGGGACCAGGACCAGCTGATGACCGCGGTGCGCAACCTGGTGGACAACGCGGTGCGCTACTCCCCGGAGGGCACCACGGTGGGCATCGGCCTGAGCTCCGTGGACGGGCTCGCCCAGGTCACCGTCACGGACCAGGGCATCGGCATCAGCCCGGAGGAGCAGGAGCGGGTCTTCGAACGCTTCTACCGCGTGGACGCGGCGCGGTCGCGTCAGACGGGCGGCACGGGCCTGGGGCTGAGCATCGTCAAGCACGTCGTCATCAACCACGGAGGGGAGGTCACCCTCTGGTCCCAGCCGGGCCGCGGGTCGACCTTCACCATCCGACTGCCCGAGTGGGGGGACGGTGTCGCCGTCGACGGCGCGCCGGGCGCCGCCCACGTCACCGAGCGGCGCGGTCACCGGGTGACCGCCTCGGCCGCACCCCCGACCCGGAAGGAGACGAGCGCATGAGCCGCATTCTGATCGTGGAGGACGAGGAGTCGTTCAGCGACCCCCTGTCCTACCTCCTGGAGAAGGAGGGGTTCGAGGTCACCGTCGCCGCCGACGGCAACGAGGCGCTGAGCGTCTTCGAGCGCGACAGCGCGGACCTGATCCTCCTGGACCTGATGCTCCCGGGGATGTCCGGCACCGAGGTGTGTCGTCAGGTGCGCCAGCGCTCCAACGTCCCCGTGATCATGCTGACCGCGAAGGACTCGGAGATCGACAAGGTCGTCGGCCTCGAGCTCGGGGCGGACGACTACGTGACCAAGCCGTACTCCTCGCGTGAGCTGGTGGCCCGCGTCCGCGCCGTGCTGCGCCGTCAGGGGGAGCAGGAGGAGCCGATGTCGGCGACCATCAGCGCCGGCCCCGTGCGCATGGACGTCGAGCGGCACGTCGTCTCCGTGGACGGCGAGCAGGTGTCCCTGCCGCTCAAGGAGTTCGAGCTGCTGGAGATGCTGTTGCGCAACGCCGGGCGCGTGCTCACCCGCGGCCAGCTGATCGACCGCGTGTGGGGCTCCGACTACGTGGGGGACACCAAGACCCTCGACGTGCACGTGAAGCGCCTGCGCTCCAAGATCGAGCCCGATCCCTCGAGCCCCCGCTACCTCGTCACGGTGCGCGGCCTGGGCTACAAGTTCGAGGCCTGACCGGCGCGCTGCACCCGGGACGACGACGGCCCCGGCTCCACCTCGCGGTGGGGCCGGGGCCGTGGCGTGCCGGGCGCAGGCCCGGCGGAGGTCAGTGCTCCTCGCCGTAGTGGTGGGTCTCCTCGTGGAGGTGCCCGACGAGATCCTCCTCCGAGGGCTCGACTCCCTCGGGGAGCAGGTCACGGTACTGCTCCTGGGTGGCGCTCAGCAGCGGGACGGCCAGGTCGGCGGTGCCGCCGTTGCCGGAGACGGTCACGGGCAGGTTCTCGCCGACCCACACGCCCTCGCGCTCCAGGACGGTCGTGTTCGCCTCGTCTTCGAGCTTGCGGCTCTCGCCGGCGGGGACCTTCAGGGTCGCGGAGCCGCCGCCCTCGGCCTGGAAGGTGTAGGTCTGATCCTGGCCGGAGGTGTTCTCCACGGTGCCGATCAGGCGGGCGGGGCCCGACTCGCCGTCGCCGACGAGGGCGAGGTTGCGGTAGCTCAGGAAGTCCTGCTCCTGGCCGTTGATGCCGTCCGAGGGGGAGTACTGGATGGCGGTGGCGATCGGGCTCACGGCGGAGCAGCCGGTGGCGCCCAGCAGGGCGACCGCGGCCAGCGCACCTGCGGCGAGGTGGCGCCGGGCGGGCCGGGATGCGTTCTTCACAGAGGTCTCCTCAGGTGCGATGACGTGCTCAGGAGCCCCGAGGCAGGGGTCCTGCCAGGTCAGGCTACCGCATCCCGGGACGCCGGCCGGCCCGTGGCGCCGGGTCGTCCACTATCACATCCGGAGGCCGAAGATGTGACGGCGCGCGCGGCATGACGAGGCCGCATGATAGAATGAGACGACTGAAAGGGGCACAACAACATGGTTTTTGAGGTCGGAGAGACCGTCGTCTACCCCCACCACGGTGCTGCGCGGATCGAGGAGATCAAGATGCGCACCATCAAGGGGGAGGAGAAGATGTACCTCAAGCTCAAGGTGGCGCAGGGAGACCTGACCATCGAGGTCCCTGCGGAGAACGTCGACCTCGTCGGCGTGCGTGACGTCGTGGATGCGGAGGGGCTCGAGCACGTCATGGAGGTCCTGCGCGCCGAGCACGTGGAGGAGCCGACCAACTGGTCCCGCCGCTACAAGGCCAACCTGGAGAAGCTCGCCAGCGGCGACGTCAACAAGGTGGCCGAGGTCGTCCGCGACCTGTGGCGCCGCGACCAGGACCGCGGCCTGTCCGCCGGCGAGAAGCGCATGCTCTCGAAGGCCCGCCAGGTGCTCGTGTCCGAGCTGGCACTGGCCAAGAAGGTCACCGAGGAGGAGGCCGAGGGCCGCCTGGACAAGGTGCTCGAAGGCTGACGAGCAGCACACGGCAGGGGAGGGGCCCGCGTCCACGACGCGGGCCCCTCCCCTGTCTCGTCCCCGGCCACGGCCGTCGCCGCCGGGGGTCCCGGGCCACGGACACCGGCACGCTCCCTAGGATGAGGCCATGCCCACCGCCCTCGTGATCGCCGCCGCCGGCGCCGGCACCCGCCTCGGTGCCGGGCTGCCCAAGGCCCTCGCCCCCCTCGCGGACGGCCGCACCCTCCTGCACCACTGCCTGGCCTCCGTCGCCACCGCGCGCGCGGCCGGGCTCGCCCTGGACGCCGTCGTGGTGCTCACCCCGCCGGCGGGGGCCGACGCCGGCCGCGTGGCCGCCGAGGTCGACGCCGGCCCGCACCTGGACGTGCCCGTGCACTGCGTGCCCGGCGGCGCCGAGCGCGCGGACTCGGTCCGCGCCGGACTCACCGCGGCCTCCCGCGCTCTGGCCGACCTCGCCCCGGCGGGGGCGCCCCGCCGCGTCCTCGTCCACGACGCGGCCCGCGCGCTGACCCCGCCGAGCGTGTTCGCGGCCGTCACGGCGGCGCTCGGGACCGGCGCGGTCGCCGCGGTCCCAGGCCTGCCGCTGACGGACACCGTCAAGCAGGTCACCCCCGGACGGGGCGGCGTCGACGTCGTCGCGGCCACGCCGGCCCGCGCCGGACTGCGCGCGATCCAGACGCCGCAGGGCTTCGACCTGGACACCCTGCTGGCGGCCCACGAGGCCGTGCGCACGGACCCCACGCTCGACGCCGCGGCGCTCACCGACGATGCGATGGTCATGGAGGCCGCGGGGCACGAGGTCGTGGTGGTGCCCGGCGACCCGGCCGCGTTCAAGGTCACCGCCCCCGCCGACCTCGACCTCGCCCGCCTCGAGCTCGCCCGCCGCGCCCCCCAGGGGGCCTCCATGCGCCAGCCCACCCGCCCCGCCGTCGCGGCCGCCCCCCTGCCGCGCGTGGGGATCGGCACCGACGTGCACGCGTGGGCACCCGAGGATGCCCCCCGGCCCCTGTGGCTCGGCGGCATCCACTGGCCCGGAGAGCGGGGCGTGGCCGCGACCTCGGACGGGGACGTGGCCGCCCACGCGGCGTGCAACGCCCTGCTCTCCGCCGCCGGCCTCGGCGACCTCGGCGCCGTGTTCGGCGTCGACCGGCCCGAGATGGCGGACGCCTCCGGCGCGGACATGCTCCGCGAGGTGCTGCGCCTGCTGACGGAGGCGGGCGTCGCCGTCGGGAACGTGGCGGTCCAGGTGGTCGCGCCCCGGCCCAAGGTGGGCACGCGCCGCGCGGAGATGGAGGCCGCCCTCTCCGCCGCCCTCGGCGGGGCCCCCGTGTCCGTCTCCGCCGCCACCACGGACCGGCTGGGGTTCATCGGGCGCAAGGAGGGGCTGGTCGGGATCGCGACCGCGCTCGTCGTCCCCGCGGCCTGAGCCCGCGCCGGCGCACCGACTAGGCTGGCAGAGCCCCGTCAGGACCCCGCCCCTCCGGAAGGACCGCGCCCCCATGGCCCAGCGCTTCTACGACACCCGCACCGCGCAGATCCGGGACTTCGAGCCCCTCGTGCCCGGCGAGGCGTCGGTGTACTACTGCGGGGCCACGGTGCAGGGCATGCCGCACGTGGGCCACGTGCGCAGCGCGATCGAGTTCGACATCCTCATCCGCTGGCTCGAGGCCACCGGGCTGCGCGTCACCTCGGTGCGGAACGTGACGGACATCGACGACAAGATCCTCGACCGCTCGGCCGCCTCCCACGAGGCCGGCTTCGAGGCCTCGGACCTCTACCCGGCCCGCGAGCCGTGGTGGGCCCTGGCCTACCGGTTCGAGAGGGCGTTCGACGCCGCCTACCTCGCCCTCGGCGTCCGCCGTCCCACCTACGAGCCGCGCGCCACCGGCCACGTGCCCGAGATGTTCGCGCTCATCGAGCGCCTGATCGAGCGCGGCCACGCCTACCCCGCGCAGGACGGCTCGGGAGACGTCTACTTCGACGTCCGGTCCTGGGAGCGCTACGGCGAGCTCACCCGCCAGCGCGTGGAGGACATGCAGGACGCGCCCGACGCCGACCCGCGCGGCAAGCGCGACCCCCGCGACTTCGCCCTGTGGAAGGGCGCCAAGCCCGGTGAGCCCGCCACCGCCGTGTGGGAGTCGCCCTGGGGAGCCGGCCGCCCCGGATGGCACCTGGAGTGCTCGGCCATGTCCACGAAGTACCTCGGCGCCGAGTTCGACATCCACGGCGGCGGCCTGGACCTGCGGTTCCCGCACCACGAGAACGAGCTGGCCCAGTCGGCGGCCGCCGGGGACGGCTTCGCCCGCTTCTGGCTGCACAACGGGCTCGTCACCTACGGCGGCGAGAAGATGTCCAAGTCCGTGGGCAACACGATCTCCCCCGAGGAGATGCTCGGCATGGCCCGCCCGACGGCGGTGCGCTACTTCCTGGGGCAGGCCCACTACCGCTCCCAGCTCGACTACCGGCCCGGCGCCCTCGACGAGGCCGAGGCCGCCGTCGAGCGCATCGAGGGCTTCACGGCCCGCGCCCGCGCCGCCGGCGCCGTCCCGCCCGCCCCCGACGGGGCGCTCGCGGACCGTGTGCCCGCCGCCTTCCGCGCCGCCATGGAGGACGACCTCAACGTGCCCCAGGCGCTCGCGGCCCTGCACGAGGCCGTGCGCGCCGGCAACTCGGCGCTGGCCGGGCAGGACCTCGACGCCGCGGCCGCCCGTCTGGCCGAGGTGGAGGCCATGACCGCGGTGCTGGGCCTGGACGACGTGCCCGAGGGCGACGACGCCGCGCCCGGCCCGGTGTCGGACGCCCTCGACTCGCTCGTCCGCTCGCAGATCGAGGCGCGGGCACAGGCCCGCGCGGACAAGGACTGGGCCACCGCGGACCGCATCCGCGACGCGCTGGCCGCGGCCGGCGTCGTGGTGGAGGACGGCGCCGACGGCGCCACATGGCGCCTGGCGGACTGACACCTAGACTGGAGGGCGATCCGGCGGCGCCCCGCGTGCCGCCGCCCCCGTCCCCGGCACGCAGGAGTCCCGCCATGTCCACCGCACCCCGCTCCGGCGGATCCCGCAAGCCCAAGGGCAAGAAGGGCCCCATGAAGGGCACCGGCGGCCACGGTCGCAAGGCGCTCGAGGGCCGCGGACCCACCCCCAAGGCCGAGGACCGGGTCTACCACAAGGCGCACCGCGCCAAGCAGCTGGCCGAGCGCTCGGCCGCCAAGCGCGGTCCCGTGAAGGACCAGGTCCGCGGCCGCGTGAAGCTCACGGACGAGACGGTCTCCGGTCGCAACCCCGTGCTCGAGGCGCTGCGCGCGGGCATCCCGGCCAAGGCGCTGCACGTGGCCGTGCGCATCGAGATGGACGACCGCGTCAAGGAGGCCCTGCGCCTCTGCCTCGAGCAGGGCGTGCCGGTCCTGGAGAACACCAAGCCGGAGCTGGACCGCCTCTCCGGCGAGGCCGTGCACCAGGGCATCGTGCTGCAGATCCCGCCCTATGAGTACGCGGACGCCACGGCCCTGGCCCTCGACGCGCTGGCCAAGCACGAGAAGGGGCACCTGCGGACCCCGCCGCTGCTGATCGCGCTCGACGGCATCACCGACCCCCGCAACCTCGGCGCCATCATCCGGGCCGGTTCCGCGTTCGACGCGGACGGCGTGATCGTGCCCGAGCGGCGCTCCGTCGGCGTGACCGCCACCGCCTGGCGCACCTCGGCCGGCGCGGCCGCGCGGGTGCCCGTGGCCCAGGCCGGCAACCTGAACACCACCCTCGTCGACCTGCACAGGGCCGGCTACTTCGTGCTGGGCCTCGACGGCGGCGGGGACGTCTCCCTGCCCGGGCTCGCCCTGGCCACGGAGCCGCTCGTGCTCGTGGTGGGGGCCGAGGGCAAGGGTCTGTCCCGCATGGTGCGGGAGCACTGCCAGCAGATCGTGTCCATCCCGATCGACTCGACGATGGAGTCCCTCAACGCCTCGATGGCGGTGGGCATCTCCCTGTACGAGATCTCGGTGCAGCGCGCCGGCGGGCGCTGACCTCCACGGCGCCCCCGCCCGGGATGACGGCCAGGCGGGGACGCGGGTGTCGCACACGGCGCCGACGCGGGCAGAGTGTCCACAGTGACGCCGGTCACATGGCAGGATGTCGTGTGGATGCGCGCACGTCTTGCCCGTGACGCGTGTCACCGCGCACAGTGTCTGCACTGTGTCCGACGGGCCCCCGTCGGCGAGCGCATCCCGCACCGCACCATCAGAACGAGGTCCGTCTCATGAAGCACCCCTCCCTCCCCCTCACCGCCGCCCTCGCCGTCGCCGCCCTCGGGCTCACGGCGTGCGGCGACTCCGGCTCCGGCGGCTCCGGCTCGTCCTCCGCCGCCGGCGACGGCTCCTACACCGTGGGCATCAACCAGCTCGTCTCCCACCCGGCGCTCGACGGCGCGGCCGAGGGCTTCAAGGAGGCGTTCAAGGACGCCGGCCTGGACGTGACGTTCGAGGAGCAGAACGCCCAGGGCGAGCAGGCCACGGTCACCTCCATCGCCTCCACCTTCGCCAACGACGCGGACGTGGACCTCGTGGCCGCGATCGCGACCCCTGCCGCGCAGGGCACCGCCTCGGCCGTGAAGGACAAGCCGGTCGTGTTCATGGCGGTCACCGATCCCCAGGGCGCTGAGCTCGTGGCCTCGGACGAGGCCCCGGGCGGCAACGTCACCGGCGTCTCGGACCGCAACCCGGTCAAGGAGCAGCTGCAGCTGCTCAAGGACGTGAAGCCGGACGCCACGACCGTCGGCATCGTCTACAACTCCGGCGAGGCCAACTCCAAGGTCCAGGTGGACCAGGCCAAGGAGGCCGGCAAGGAGCTGGGCCTCGAGGTCAAGGAGGCCACCATCACCAACTCGTCCGAGGTCCAGCAGGGCGTGCAGTCCCTGTCCGGCGTGGACGGCATCTACGTGCCCACGGACAACGCCGTCGTCTCGGCGCTGGAGACCGTGGTGGGCTACGGCAAGGAGCAGCGCGTCCCCGTCATCTCGGCGGACATCGACTCCGTCGAGCGCGGCGCCCTGGGCACGTACGGCATCGACTACGAGGCGCACGGCAAGCAGGCCGGCGAGATGGCCGTGAAGATCCTCAAGGACGGCGCGAAGCCGGCCGAGCTGCCCGTGGGCTACGCCGACCCGGCCAACCTGCAGCTCGTGCTGAACCCGAAGGCCGCCGAGGCCTACGGCGTCGAGATCCCCGCCGAGCTCACGGACAGGGCCGATCAGCTCGTCGAGGGCTGATCCCGCGCCTGCCCGCCTCCGCGGCGGCCCGGACCTCGTGGTCCGGGCCGCCGCGGAGCACGTCGACGGCCGGCCCACCCCGTCCCGCCGTCGTCCGTCCCCCCTCGCACCGCCCGAAAGGCACCCGCCCCATGCTGACCGCAGTGGAACTGGGTCTGATCTACGCCGTCGTCGCGCTCGGCGTGTACCTGACCTTCCGCATCCTCGACTTCCCCGACCTCACGGTGGACGGCTCGTTCACCACCGGCGCCGCCACGGCCGCCGTGCTCATCACGGGCGGCACGCCGGTGCCCCTGGCCATGCTCGCCGCCTTCGTGGCGGGCGCGCTCGCGGGCCTCGTCACCGGCCTGCTGCACACGAAGGGCCGGATCGACGGCCTGCTCGCCGGCATCCTCACGATGATCGCGCTCTACTCGATCAACCTGCGGATCATGGGCAAGGCCAACATCCCCCTGCTCGGCCAGGACACCCTGTTCACGTGGCTCGGCGACCTGGGACTGGCCCGGAACTGGGGCTCGATCCTCGTGCTCTTCCTCGGTGTGTTCGTGGTGAAGCTGATCCTCGACTGGTTCCTGCACACGGACCTGGGCCTCGCCCTGCAGGCGACCGGTGACAACGAGGAGATGATCCGCTCGTACGGCGTCTCCACGGACCGGATGAAGATCCTCGGCCTGATGATCTCCAACGGCCTCGTGGCCCTCGGCGGCTCCCTGCTGGCCATGTACCAGGGCTTCGCGGACATCTCCATGGGCATCGGCCTCATCCTCGTGGGCCTGGCGTCCGTGATCGTGGGCCAGGCCGTGTTCGGCCAGCGCACGGTCTTCTGGGCGACGCTCGCCGTGATCGTCGGCGCCGTGCTCTACCGCCTGATCATCCAGTTCGCCCTCAACGCGGGCCTGAGCCCGAACGACATGAAGCTGATCTCCGCGGCCCTCGTCGTCGTGGCCCTGCTGCTGCCGCGCTTCGGCTTCGCCAGGCGCCTGAGCCTGCGCACGCGGGGCACGGCCGCGACCCCGGCGCCGGCCGCCGCCGCTCCGGCCACCGCCGGCATGCCCCTGACTGGCGAGCCGGGCGGCGCCACCCCCGCCGCATCCGTCTCCGAGGAGGCCCCCCGTGCTTGAGATCTCACAGGTCTCCAAGACCTTCTTCCCGAACACCGTCAACGAGCGGCGCGCCCTGCGGGGCATCGACCTGCACCTGGCCGAGGGCGACTTCGTCACCGTGATCGGCTCCAACGGCGCCGGCAAGTCCACGATCCTGAACACGATCGCCGGCAAGCTGCTCCCGGACACCGGCACCGTGGCCGTGGGCGGCAAGGACGTCACCCGCATGCCGGACCACCGCCGCGCGGCCTCGATCGGCCGGGTGTTCCAGGACCCGACGGCGGGCACGGCCCCGAATCTCACGATCGAGGAGAACATGGCCCTGGCCTGGCGACGCGGGCACGCCCGCGGGCTCTCGCGGGGCGTCTCCCGCGCCCGGCGCGCGATGTTCCGCGACGAGCTCACGAAGCTCGAACTCGGCCTGGAGAACCGCCTCACCGCCAAGGTCGGGCTGCTCTCCGGTGGCCAGCGTCAGGCGCTCAGCCTGCTCATGGCCACGTTCTCCGGACCGAAGATCCTGCTGCTGGACGAGCACACCGCCGCCCTGGACCCGTCCCGGGCGGAGCTGGTGACCCGCCTGACCCGGCAGGTGGTGGCCGAGCACCGGCTCACCACGCTGATGGTCACGCACAACATGTCCCAGGCCCTCGAGGTCGGCAACCGGCTGATCATGATGCACGACGGCCGGATCATCCTCGAGCTGGACGAGCAGGAGAAGGCCGGGCGCACCCCGGCGGACCTGCTGGCCGAGTTCGGCAAGATCAAGGGCGCCGTCGTGGACGACAAGACCATGCTGTCCTGAGCGTCCCGTCCGGCGCCCCGTCCCCGGCCCGCCCCTCCGCCCCCCACGGCGGGCGGGCGGGCCGGCCGTTCTCACCGGCGCGGCCGCGGGGTAGCGTCGTGGCGTGAGCACCGTGAAGCCCGACACCCAGAGCGCCACCGCAGCCGATGTCCGCCTCCAGACCGTCACGGGGCGTATCCCGGTGACGGACGTGCAGCCCGTGGTGCTGGACGGCCGGTTCCCGGCGAAGGCCGTGGTCGGCGAGGACATCCCCGTCCGCGCGACCGTGTTCCGCGAGGGCCACGACTCCGTGCGCGCCACCGTCCGCCTGTTCGACCCGGCCGGCGCCGAGGTGCAGCGCGTGCAGATGCGTCCGGGCCGGCCCGGCCTGGACGAGGTCGTGGCCACGCTGCGGCCCGCCGAGCCGGGCCTGCACCAGTTCGTGGTCGAGGGCTGGGACGATCCGGTGGGCACGTGGAAGCACGCGGCCACCGTCAAGATCGCCGCCGGCGTCGACGTGGAGCTGATGCTCGCCGAGGGCGCCGCCCTGTTCCGCCGGGCCGCCGAGGACGCGGAGCGCTCGGCCGAGGACCGCGCCGTGTTCGAGGAGGTCGTTCGCGGCCTCGAGGACGAGTCGCTCATCCCGGCCCAGCGCCTGGCCTCCGCCGAGTCGGCGGAGGTGTCCGCCGTCCTCCACGCCCGCCCCGTGCGGGAGCACCTCACGAGCTCCGAGCTCTACCCGCTGGACGTGCAGCGCGAGCTCGCCGGCCGCGGCGCCTGGTACGAGTTCTTCCCCCGCTCCGAGGGCGCCCGCTTCGACGAGGCCTCCGGCACGTGGTCCTCTGGCACCTTCGCGACGGCGGCCGACCGGCTCCCGGCGGTCGCCCGGATGGGCTTCCAGGTGGTCTACCTGCCGCCGATCCACCCGATCGGCACCACGCACCGCAAGGGTCCGAACAACACGCTGACGGCCGGGCCGCAGGACCCGGGCTCGCCGTGGGCGATCGGTGGGCCCGAGGGCGGGCACGACGCCGTGCACCCGGACCTGGGCACCGTCGAGGACTTCGAGGCGTTCGTGGCCGCGGCCGCGGACGAGGGCCTCGAAGTGGCCCTGGACCTGGCCCTGCAGTGCTCCCCGGACCACCCGTGGGTCGCCGCGCACCCGGAGTGGTTCACCACCCGCGTGGACGGCACCATCGCGTATGCGGAGAACCCGCCGAAGAAGTACCAGGACATCTACCCGCTGAACTTCGACAACGACCCGGGCGGCCTCGCCCAGGCGGTGCTGGACGTGGTGCGGGGCTGGGTGGCCCGCGGCGTGCACATCTTCCGCGTGGACAACCCGCACACCAAGCCCCTGTGGTTCTGGGAGTGGCTGATCGCGAAGGTCCGCGCCGAGGAGCCGCGCGTCGTGTTCCTCGCCGAGGCCTTCACCCGTCCCGCGATGATGCACGCCCTGGGCAAGGTCGGGTTCCAGCAGTCCTACGGGTACTTCACCTGGCGGAACACGGCCGAGGAGCTTGCGGAGTACCTCCAGGAGATCTCGCACGAGACGCCGGCGTTCTATCGCCCCAACCTCTTCGTCAACACGCCGGACATCCTCACGGAGTACCTGCAGCACGGCGGCCCGGGCGCGTTCCGGATCCGCGCCGTCGTCGCCGCCACGGCCAGCCCGCTGTGGGGCGTCTACGCCGGGTTCGAGCTGTTCGAGCACGTGGCCCGGCCGGGCGCGGAGGAGTACATCGACAACGAGAAGTACGAGTACCGCCCCCGGGACTGGGAGGGCGCGGAGGCCGCGGGTGCCTCGCTCGCCCCGTACCTCACCCGGCTCAATGAGATCCGCGCGGCGCACCCGGCGCTGGGCGACCTGCAGAACCTGACCCTGCACGCCTCGACGCACCCTGACCTGCTCGTGTTCTCGAAGACGCGCTCGGCCCGGCCCGAGGGTGCGCACCGGGACGCCGAGGCGGTCACCGACGCCGGTCCCGCGGAGGACACCCTGATCGTCGTCGTCACCACGAACCCGCACGACGTCGTCGAGGCGACCCTGGACCTGGACCTCGAGGCGCTGCGTCTGCGCCCCGAGGACCGCGACGCGTCCGGGGCCGTCGAGGTGGAGGACCTGCTCACCGGCCAGCGCTGGCGGTGGGGCCGCACCCCGTACGTCCGCCTGGACCCCCACGTCGAGCCCGCCCATGTCCTGCGGGTCGTCCGGAACGGCTGAGCCGCTCCCGACGCCCGCCGTCCCCAGAACAGGAATCGCCATGACCCCGTCCGCCGCCCCCCGTCCCGCCGTCGCCCCGCTCGCCGTGGACCCGGAGGTGCTGGCCGCCGTCGCGCAGGGCCGGCACCACGATCCGCACACCGTGCTGGGCGCCCACCCGCATCCCGACGGCGCGGCGGTCACCTACCGCGTGCTGCGCCCGCTGGCGCGCACGGTCACGGTGGTCCGCGCCGGCGACGGGCAGCGGGTGGAGCTGACGCACGAGCACGACGGCGTGTTCGCGGGCGTGGCCCCGACGCCCCGCGTGGCCGGGGCTGCCGCGGGCGACTACCGCGTCGAGGTGGCGTACGAGACCGAGGACGGCACGACCGGCCCCGTCCAGGAGCAGGACGACGCGTACCGGCACCTGCCCACGCTCGGCGAGCTGGACCTGCACCTGATCGCGGAGGGCCGGCACGAACGGCTGTGGGAGGTGCTGGGCGCCCGCGTGGTCCGCACCTCCGCGGGCGAGGCCGTCGGCACGGCCTTCGCGGTCTGGGCGCCGAACGCGCGGGCCGTGCGCGTGGTGGGCGACCACAACGGCTGGGACGGCCGGACCCATGCCATGCGGTCCCTCGGCTCCTCCGGCGTGTGGGAGCTGCTGGTGCCTGGCGTCGGTCACGGCGACCGCTACAAGTTCGAGATCCTCGGCCGGGACGGGCTCTGGCGGCAGAAGGCGGACCCGATGGCCCGCTGGACGGAGGTCCCGCCGGCCACGGCCTCGCGTGTGCTCGAGTCCGACTACGCCTTCGGGGACCGCACCTGGATGGAGCGCCGCCGTCTCACGGACCCGCACGAGCGCCCGCTGAGCATCTACGAGGTGCACCTGGGCTCGTGGCGGCCCGGGCTGGACTACCGCGAGCTGGCCGAGCAGCTCGTGGAGTACGTGCAGTGGCTCGGGTTCACGCACGTGGAGTTCCTGCCGGTCGCGGAGCATCCGTTCGGCGGGTCCTGGGGCTACCAGGTGACCGGCTACTACGCCCCCACCTCCCGGTTCGGCTCCCCGGACGAGTTCAAGCACCTGGTGGACGCGCTCCACCGGGCGGGGATCGGCGTCATCGTGGACTGGGTGCCGGCGCACTTCCCGAAGGACGAGTGGGCGCTCGCGCGCTTCGACGGGACCGCCCTGTACGAGCACCCGGACCCGCGGCGGGGCGAACATCCCGACTGGGGCACCCTCGTGTTCGACTTCGGCCGCACCGAGGTCCGCAACTTCCTCGTGGCCAACGCGCTCTACTGGCTCGGCGAGTTCCACATCGACGGGCTGCGCGTGGACGCCGTCGCCTCGATGCTCTACCTGGACTACTCGCGCGAGGACGGGCAGTGGGAGCCCAACGTGCACGGCGGCAACCACAACCTCGAGGCCATCGACTTCCTGCGCGAGGTCAACGCGACCGTGTACCGCCTGCACCCCGGCGTCCACATGATCGCGGAGGAGTCCACGGCCTTCTCCGGGGTGAGCGCTCCCGTGGACGCGGGCGGTCTCGGCTTCGGCAAGAAGTGGAACATGGGCTGGATGCACGACACCCTGGCCTACCTGTCCCAGGACCCGGTCAACCGCCGGTGGCACCACGAGCAGTGGACGTTCTCCCTGGTGTACGC
This sequence comes from Micrococcus sp. Mcc89, assembly GCF_024519795.1. NCBI lineage: Bacteria > Bacillati > Actinomycetota > Actinomycetes > Micrococcales > Micrococcaceae > Micrococcus > Micrococcus sp. Mcc89. The sequence goes on from NZ_JALJRI010000108.1 coordinate 33,199, forward strand.
CTACTCGGAGAACTACGTGCTGCCGCTGTCCCACGATGAGGTCGTCCACGGCAAGGGCTCCCTGCTGGGCCGCATCCCGGGCGACCGACGGCAGCAGCTGGCGACCCTGCGCGCCTACTACGGGTACATGTGGGCGCACCCCGGCAAGCAGCTGCTGTTCATGGGCGGGGAGTACGCGCAGCCGAGCGAGTGGTCCGAGGGCGAGGGCCTGGACTGGCCCGTCTCGTGGGATGAGGCGCACCGCGGGGTCCAGCTGACGATCCGGGAGCTCAACGCGCTCTACCGCAGCAAGCCGGCGCTGTGGTCGCTGGACCACAGCCCGGAGGGATTTGCGTGGGTGGACGGCGGCGACGCCGACGGCAACACGCTCGTGTTCCTCCGCATGCCCGCGGCGCAGGTGGTGCCGGAGACACGGATCGACGACGACGGCGCCGCGGTCCCGGCCGCTGAACCGGGCGGCGCCCCGCTGCTGTGCATCACCAACCTCTCGGGGTCGCCGCGTCAGGGGCTGCGCGTGGGGGTGCCGTCCGCGGGGGAGTGGACGGTGGTGCTGGACACCGATGCGACCGACTTCCACGGTGACGGCTGGCGGGAGCAGACCGGCCAGTCCGAGGTGATTGCGGCACACGAGGGCCAGTGGCAGGGCCAGCCGGCCCACGTCACGGTGAACGTGCCGGCGCTGACCACCGTGTGGCTCCAGCCGACCCTGGACACGACGGCCACGCCCTGAGGAGTGGTGCACGTCACGGCCGGGGGTGACGGCGCTGGAGCGTCGAACGGGGCGGGCCAGGCCGAAGGAATCCGCGAGAACAGGCGGAAACCGGCCGCCCACCCGTGACCGCACGCCGGGTGCCGCCCCTGATTTTGTGTTCGGTGGGGTTCGTGTGTAGAGTTCCATCTCGTGCTCAAGACGCCGACCGGGTGACCGGGAGGCGGGGTGAAGAACACAGAATCCGCGGATTCATGCCGAGAATGGCAGGTC
>NZ_JALJRI010000109.1:0-22424 GCF_024519795.1 Micrococcus sp. Mcc89
GTCTCATCTCAGTCCGGCCCTCGTGCCAAGAACCTCATGACCCACAACACCTAGTGCGAGCAGGAGCGACGATGGTCTGTTGCATAGGAGCGACCATCGGGAAGGTGGGCATTGTGGCCGAACAGTCTGCATTCAATCAACAGATCAATGCGATCGAATGGGGCCCGGACATGGATGACCTATATGGGTACTTTACGATGCGCGCTCAGTCGGATGTGGTGGCGGCTCGAGGGTCTTCTACGACGATGCCAATTCTTGCCAAATCGAAGTTCGAAGAGTTGCTGATTCCTGTCGCTCCCTTTGAGGTTCAAGAAGGGTTTGCGCGGGTCGCCTCTAATGTTTCCCGGGTGCGCTCGAATCTGGTCGCGGCATGGGAGGCCGAGCGTCAGCTCTTCGCCTCCCTCCAGTCCCGTGCCTTCCGGGGCGAACTCTGAGATCCTGATCCCATTCGCCTGAGAACGGACCGGACGGAGCCGCGAGCATGAGCAGCAACTTCGACTTCCTCGCCCCCGTGTGGCCGCGGGTCCACGAGAACGCCGTGCGGGCGGAGTCGTACCTGCACGCGGACCCGCGCTCGGCCTGCTTCTACGCGCGGCGCACCGCGGAGCTCGTGGTCGAGGGCATCTACCGGTTGCGCAACCTGCCGGAGCCGTACAAGGCGGACCTCGCGGCCCGCATCAACGCGGACGCGTTCCTCCACGAGGCCGACGCGCGGATCGTGCAGAAGCTCAACGTCATCCGCCAGCGCGGCAACGACGCCGTTCACAAGCTCCTGGACATCGACCCCCGCACCGCCGCATTCGTGCTCACCGAGCTCCATCACGTGCTCCTCTGGGCGGCGTTCCGGCACTCCGCCGCCGGTCCTGCCCTGGACATGCAGGCTCGTTTCGACCCGGCCCTCGCTCCGCAGGCCGCCCCGCTCACGCGCGAGGAGGTCGTCCAGCTCAACGACCTGATCGAGAAGAGGGACGCTGAGGCCGCCGCCGCCCTCGGCGCCTCCGAACAGGCCCGGGCACAGCTCGAAGCCGACCTGGCCGCCGCCCGCGCCGAACTGACCGCGGCCAAGGAGGCCGCGGGCGCCGTCGTCGACCCCCGTGACTACACGGAGAACGACACCCGGGACCTGTTCATCGACCAGCTCCTGAATGAGGCCGGCTGGCCGCTCACGGACACCCGGGGCCGCGAGTTCCCCGTCACCGGCATGCCCACCCCCACCGGCGACGGGTTCGTGGACTACGTGCTGTGGGGCGCGGACGGCAAGCCGGTCGCACTCGTCGAGGCGAAGCGGACCACCGCCAGCGTGCAGCTCGGCCAGGACCAGGCCGCCCGCTACGCCGACGCCCTCGAGGCCCGCTTCGGCCGCCGGCCCGTGATCTTCTACACCAACGGCGTGGAGCACTACCTGTGGGACGACGCCGCCGGCTACCCGCCCCGCCAGGTCCGCGGCTTCTACACCCCCGCCCAGCTGGACACCCTCATCCAGCGGCGCGCCGGCCGCAGGCCGCTCGCGCAGACCCCCGTCAAGGCCGAGATCGCTGGACGGCCCTACCAGGAACGCGCCATCCGGGCGATCGGGGAGGCCTTCGAGAACAAGCGCCGCGCCGCACTGCTGGTGATGGCCACCGGCACCGGGAAGACGCGCACCGCCGTCGCCCTGGTGGACCAGATGGCCCGCGCCGGATGGGTCAAGCGCGTGCTCTTCCTCGCGGACCGGCAGGCCCTCGTGAAGCAGGCCGCGGACGCCTTCGTGGAGCACGGCTTCGCCGGCACCACCGTGAACCTGCTGAAGAACCGGCACGGGGAAGGACGCATCTACGCCTCCACCTACCCCACCATGCTCGGCCTCATCCAGGAGTCCACCGGCCAGGGCGCCCGCTTCGACCCAGGATACTTCGACCTGGTGATCGTGGACGAGGCCCACCGGTCCGTATACGCCAAGTATGGCGAGATCTTCCGCCACTTCGATGCCCTCCTCGTGGGCCTCACCGCCACCCCCAAGGACGAGATCGACCGGAACACCTACGGCCTCTTCGGCCTCGAGCCCGGCGTGCCGACCGACGCCTACACCCTCGACGAGGCCGTGGCGGACGGGTTCCTGGTGCCGCCGCGGGGCGTCTCCGTGGGCACCACCTTCCTGCGTCGCGGCATCCGGTACGACCAGCTTCCCGCCGAGGAGCAGGAGGCCTGGGACGCGCTGGACTGGGGCGAGGACGGGGCGCCCGAGGAGGTTTCGAGCGAGGAAATCAACCGGTTCCTCTTCAATGCGGACACCGTGGACCGCGTGCTCTCCACCCTCATGGAGCACGGCCACAAGGTGGCCGACGGCGAACGGCTCGGCAAGACCATCGTCTTCGCCAAGAACCAGCCGCACGCCGAGTTCATCCTGCAGCGGTTCGACGCCCAGTGGCCGGAGCTCGGCGGCCGGTACGCCCAGATCATCACCCACGCCAGCCGCTACTCGGACGCCCTGCTGGACGACTTCAAGACCCCCGGCAAGGCCCCGCACATCGCCATCAGCGTGGACATGCTGGACACGGGGGTGGACGTGCCCGACGTCGTCAACCTCGTGTTCTTCAAGCTCGTCCGCTCCAAGACCAAGTTCTGGCAGATGATCGGCCGCGGCACCCGCATGCGCCCGGACCTCTACGGGCCGGGGAGGGACAAGGAGGACTTCCTCGTCTTCGACTGGTGCCAGAACCTCGAGTTCTTCAACCAGGACCTCCCGGAGTCCGACGGCTCCACCCAGAAGTCCCTCACCCAGCGGCTGTTCGAGGACCGGCTCGCGCTCGTCGTCGCCCTCGACGCCCTGGACGACGACGCCGGGGCGCCCGCCACCGTCGGGCCGGAGGAACGCGCGGTGCGCGAGCTGCGCCGCACCGCCGCCGAGGAGCTGCAGGCGGCCATCGCCCGCCTGACCCTCGAGAACGTCCTGGCCCGCCCCCTCCGCCGGGAGGTCGAGGAGTTCCAGCGGCCTGAGGCGTGGACGTCCCTGAGCGCCCAGGCCGCCGAACGGGCACACGCGCTGGCCGGGGTGGTCACCGGGTTGCCGGGGGAGGACGTCGACGCCAAGCGCTTCGACCTGCTCATCGTGCGCCGGCAGCTGGCAGACCTCACCGGGGAGGCCGGCACGTCCGAGCGCATCCGGGCCACGGTGCAGTCCCTCGCGGAGAACCTGCTCTCCAAGGACGCCATCCCCGCCGTCAAGGAACAGATCATCCTCCTCGAGGCCGTGGCCGGGGAGGAATGGTGGGAGGGCGTCACTCTCGGCATGCTCGAGCACGCCCGGAAGAAGCTGCGCGGGCTCGTCCAGTTCATCGAGAAGGTCCGCCGCTCCCGCGTATACACGGACTTCGCGGACACGCTCACGCAGCTTGAGGAGGTCGACGTCGTGCGGCCGGCGCCCGGTGTGGACATCGAACGGTTCTGGGCCAAGGTCAGCGAGCCGCTGCGCCGCAACGAGTCCTCGCTGGCGCTGCAGAAGCTGCGCCACGGCAAGCAGCTCACCGAGCAGGACCTGGAGTCGCTCGAACAGCTGCTCCGGAGCATCGGGGCCGAGGACGTGCACCTGGCCGCGGCGAAGTCCGAGGGCGAGGGACAGCTGGGCCTGTTCGTGCGCATGCTAGTGGGGATGGATCGTGCCGCCGCGCAGGGTGTGGTCGCGGACTTCGTCCAGGACCGGACGCTCACCCAGGCGCAGATCCGCTTCCTGGGTCACATGGTGGAGGAGCTGACCGCCAACGGCGTCCTGGACGCCGGCCGGCTGTTCGAGTCCCCCTACACGGACGACGCCCCCGAGGGGCCGTTCGGCCTGTTCGAGGAGACGCAGGTGTACTCCCTGCGCGAGCGGCTGGACTTCGTCCGGACGTCTGCGATGGTGCCGGGACCAGAAGCGAACGCGGGCGGGGACGAGGCGCGCGGCGTCGTCGCATGACCTGACCGGACGGTGAGCCGAGTCGTGATATCCGCCCTTCTGCGAGCCTCCAGTTTCTATGACTGCTCACGTAGTGTTCAGACATGACTCCCGTCACCTGCCCCAGGGCCCCCAAGCGAGGCCATAGGAAAGAGACTGCTCGTGCACGTTGTCCGCACTGTGGCTCTTCCCCAGGTCTGGGCGTTACCTCACCAACAGAGACATTGATCGCTCTGCCCCCAGGGCCGGAGGGTGTCGATAGGCAGACTTCCTCAATGGAATGTGAGCGACGTCGTCGAATCGATGAAGTGCTTCAGTTGGCTGGTGACCTTCTGGTCGCGGAAAGCATTCGGGAAGTCCGTACGCACCTTCTCGATTTTGCCGTAGCCGACGACGAACAGGGGCGTGGACGAGCGCGGAGCCATGCTATCTGCCAGGTACTTGCCGAGGTGGCGAATGCGCTAGATCCAGGCGAATACATCGATGAAGCAGCCGATCGCATCAGGACAGTCCTCACCACGGCAGGTCTTCCTCGACCGGTCGTCGCCTTGGCAATCGCAGCGACAAAGAAGATTGCAGCGGGAGCCGTGGAGGGGATCAATCCGACTGGGCAGATTCGTTTGGCGATCTGGATGCTCATCTCTGTGCTCTGCCCGAGGCCGGAGGTGTGCCCGGCTCAGCCAAAATCAGGCGTGGAGGTTCTTAAAGAAGCTCTGGAAGATGCAGAGTCTGCTTTCTGATCATCACAGAGGCTGAGTGACCCTCAACGCACCTCGCTACCTCAGCGGCGGTGGCGGCCGACGATCGTGTGGATCAGCCGCACCGCGGCCCTCGCGGTGCGGCCCCCCGCGACTGAAGGGACCCCCGGCCCGCTCAGGCCAGCAGCGAGGCGTCCGTCCGGTGACGGCTGACGATCGTGTGGATCAGCCGGGCCGCGGCCTTCGCCGTGCGGCCGTCCACGTCCAGGGCCGGGTTGAGCTCCACGACGTCGGCCAGGGCCAGCTTCCCGGACTGGGTGGCCTCCACCGCGCACGCGTGGATCACCTCGTACGGCACGCCGAAGCCGGCCGGTGCGCTCACCCCCGGGGCGACGGCGGCCGGCAGCACATCCAGGTCGATCGTCAGGTAGAGCACGTCCACGGCGGTGATGAACGAGCGCACCCAGCGGCGCACGCCGGTGACGTCGGCGGTCTGGGCCTGCTCGTCGGTCACCCACGTGACCCCGCGTTCGCGCGCGGTGTCGAACAGGACACGGGTGTTGTTGGCCTCGCTGATGCCCACCACCGCGTAGGAGAGCTGATGCTCCGCCCCCTCCGCGTCGCGCAGCGCCTGCAGGAACGGGGTGCCGGAGCTGGGCCGCGGCGCCTCGCGCAGGTCGAAGTGCGCGTCCAGGTTGAGGATGCCCACGCGGGTGCCCGCACCCACGCGTGTGGAGCCGGTCAGGCCCGTGATCGAGGCGTAGGCGGTCTCGTGTCCGCCGCCGAGCACCACGGCCAGGTCGTGGGCGTTCAGCAGCCCGCTGACCACCGTGCCCAGCTCGGCCTGGCCCGCCTCGAGCTCGCCCGGGGCGTCGTCGTCGCCGCGGTCCACGGACACGTCGCCCGCGTCCACGAGCGCGCCCGTGCCCTCGAGGTACGCGAGAGAGGCGAGCGCGCCGCGCAGCGCCTCCGGGCCGTCCTCGGCGCCCACGCGGCCGTGGTTGCGGCGCACGCCCTCGTCCGAGGCGAAGCCGACGAGCGCCGTGGACCGCGCGCCCGACGTCGGCGCGCCGGCGCCGGGGTGGCGCTGCGTCGCCGTGGGCTCACCGCGGCCGTCGGCGGGGCGGACGACCTGGTGCCAGCGCAGGTGCTCGGGGGCGTCGCCGTCGGTGCGGCCGGTCCAGGCGGGGGAGAGGGAGGTGGTGGGGAGCTCGGAGGTCATGGGCCCATCCCACGCCATCGACGGGCGGGTGCGCAACGAGGGCCGGACGATGCCCGACATGGGGCGTCGTCCGCCTAGCGGTCCAGTTCCTGGCGCCGTGAGCTGATCACGCCGGTGACGAAGCCGGCGAGGTTGAGTCCGCCGTGGAAGCGGGCGTGCTCGATCTTCACGCAGCGATCCATCACGATCTCCAGGCCCGCGGCCTCGGCCTGACGCGCGGCGTCCTCGTTCCAGATGCCCAGCTGCAGCCACACGGTCCGGGCGCCCACGCGGGCGGCGTCCGCCACCACCTCGGGGGCGTCGGAGGACTTGCGGAACACCTCCACGAGGTCCGGGGTGACGGGCAGGTCGTCCAGTGAGGCGTACACGCGGTGGCCGAGGATCTCCTTGCCGGCCGCGGCGAGCACGGGATTGACGAAGTAGACGTCGTACGTGGTCGAGCTCAGCAGGTACGTGGCCACGAAGTAGGACGCACGGGCCGGCTTGTCCGAGGCGCCCACGATCGCGATCGAGCGGGTGCGCCGCAGGATCGCGAGGCGCTCGGGGGCGCCGGGGCCGATCCAGGTCCGTTCGGGGTGGGTGGTGCTCATGGCTCAGGCCTCCTGCTCTGCGGGGACGACGGCGCCGTCGCGGGTGCGGCCGGTGGCCTCGGCCAGGGCCTGGTCCAGGTCCCAGAGGATGTCCTCGAGGTCCTCGATGCCCACCGAGATGCGGATCAGGTCCGCCGGGATGCCCGCGGCCACGAGCTGCTCGGCGGTGAGCTGCTGGTGGGTCGTCGTGGCGGGGTGCAGCACCAGCGTCTTCGCGTCGCCGATGTTGGCCAGGTGGGAGGCCAGCTGCAGCGCGGAGATGAAGCGCGACGCCGTCGCGCGCCCGGCCTCCGGACCGGAGGCGCCGTCGTCGGTGTCCGTGGCCGCCGGGGCCACGCCGAAGCTGAACACCGAGCCGACGCCCCGGGGCAGCAGCTGCTGCGCGCGGGCGTGGTGCGGGTGGTCGGGCAGGCCGGCGTAGCGGACCCAGGAGACGCGCGGGTCCTCGTCCAGCCAGGTGGCGACGGCGCGGGCGTTGGCGAGGTGGGCGTCCATGCGCGGGGCCAGCGTCTCGACGCCGAGCAGCAGCTGGAACGCCGACTGCGGGGCCAGCGACGGGCCGAAGTCGCGCAGCTGCTCCGAGCGGAGCTTGGTGAGGAAACCGTACTCGCCGAAGTTGCCCCACCAGGAGACGCCGCCGTACGAGGGCACGGGCTCGGTCATGGACGGGAACTTGCCGTTGTCCCACGGGAAGCGGCCGGACTCCACCACGACGCCGCCGAGCGTGGTGCCCTGCCCGCCGAGGAACTTCGTGGCCGAATGGATGACGATGTCCGCGCCGTGCTCGATCGGCCGGATCAGGTAGGGCGGGGTGAGGGTCGCGTCCACGACGAGCGGCACGCCGTGCCGGTGGGCGACGTGGGCCAGGCCCGGTAGGTCCACGACGTCACCGGAGGGGTTGGCGACGATCTCCGTGTGGACGGCCTTGGTGTTGGGCTGGAGGGCGGCCTCGAAGTCCGCGGCCTCGGCGGAGTCCACGAACGTGGTCTCGACGCCGAACCGGCGCAGGGAGACGTCCAGCTGGGTGATCGTGCCGCCGTAGAGCTTCGAGGACGCCACGATGTGGTCGCCGGCCCCGGCGAGGGCCGCGAAGGTGACGAACTCGGCGGCCATGCCGGACGCCGTCGCGACGGCCCCGATCCCGCCCTCGAGCGTGGCGACCCGCTCCTCGAACGCGGCGACCGTGGGGTTGCCGATCCGCGAGTAGATGTTGCCGTACTTCTGCAGCGCGAAGAGGTTGGCGGCGTCCTCGGCGGACTCGAACACGAACGAGCTGGTCTGGTGGATCGGCACCGCGCGGGAGCCGTGGACGGCGTCCGGGACGGCGCCCGCGTGCAGCGCCTGGGTGCGGAAGCCGAACTCGTGGTCAGCCACGGGGGTCCTTTCGATGGAGGCTTCGGGACAGTCCGACCCATTGTCCCGGGCGAGGTGCGCCGGGGGCAGGGTGGGCACGTCGCAGAGCGTCACGCGGCGCAGGCCGGTGCCGTGCAACGCGGGTTGAGTTATCACCGGTTACGCGGGCCTGGACCCGTGACAACTCAACCCGCGTTGGACGGGACCCATGACAACTCAACCCGCGTTGGGACGGGCGGGGGCGGATCAGCGCGTGCGGGCGAGCCGACGCCGGACCAGCCCTACGATCCGCCCGAACCCAGCGCGCTGGTCCTCCCAGGTGCAGCGCAGGGTCGTCCATTCCCGTTCGAGGCAGTACGCGTCCCGACGGGCGTCCCTCGCCTGCTGCTGAGCCGTGCGGTGGCCGGCGCCGTCGTACTGGAGGGCCAGGCGCGCCGCCCGGTACCCGAGGTCCACGACGGGCGAGGCCGGGTCGGCCGGGTCGACAGCGACCTGCAGCTCCGGCTCCGGCAGCCCGGCCCGGATCAGCGCGAGCCGGAGGAAGGTCTCGGGCGGGGAGTCGGCCCCGACGCGCACCTCCGCCAGCGCGGCACGTGCGAGACGGACACCCGGCCGGCCACGGCAGCGGGCGAGCACCTCCGACAGCTCGGACACGGTGGCCACGGGGTCCGCCCGGCCCGTCGGCGTCCACGGCGGACGCACCAGGTGGTCGCCGTCCGCGATGAGCCAGTCCACCTCGTGGGGGCGGAGCATCCCGGCGAGGTCGAACCAGGTGCGCGCCGCCGTCGTGACGCGCTGGCCGTCGGGAAGCTCGAGCACGTGGTCGGAGGGCAGTCGCACCCGGTGGCTGACGACGCCGCCCAGGTCGGTCCGGTGCGTGCGCGCGGACCGGTCGAAGGTCAGGTGCAGTCCGGCTGGCCGCGTGAGGCGGGGCGGCAGCGGCAGTCCGTGCCAGAGGGCGGCAGAGACGTGGGAGACCACCCCGCCCGTGAGGCGGACCAGCGCGGCCGCGCCGTCCGGGGCGCACGGGTCGGGGATGCCCGCGGTGTGCACGCCGCGGCAGATCCGGGCGAGGTCTGCCGCGAGGGTGCGGCGCCACGGCAGGCCGGCGGCGTGCAGCTCGGCCGTCGTGAAGGCGCCCGCGGCGAGGGTGGACGGCAGGGGCGTGCGCGCGGTCATGGGGTGAGCCTGCCGCCCCCGGGCCCTGCGACGGACCGGACCGACGCGCCCTGGGGAGGGCCGCCGTCGTCGTGGTGGCTGTGCAGGAGCGGCCGACCCGCCGGTCATGGTGGCACCGGCGCGACGCGGGTTGAGTTATCACGGGTGCAAGCCGCCTGGACCCGTGATAACTCAACCAGCGTTGCAGGGGGGAGCGGCCGGCCCGTCGGTCACGGCGTGCGGTCGACCGGCACCAGCTCCACGTCCTCGAGCCGTCCGTCCCGCGCCACCGCGCGCATGAGCGTGCACTCGGGCTGCCGTCGCCGGTCCGTGCAGGAGCCGGGGTTGAGCAGCCGCAGTCCCGGGTTCGCGGTCTCCGGCCCGGCCACGGTGTCCCACGGGATATGGCTGTGCCCGAAGACCAGCACGTCCGCGTCCGGGAACGCCGCGGCCATGCGGCGCTCGCGGCCGGCCGCCGGGCCCGTCTCGTGGACCATCGCGATCCGCACCCCGCCGATCTCCACGCGCGCCACCTCGGGCAGCCGCGCCCGCAGCCCCGGCCCGTCGTTGTTGCCCCACACGCCCACCAGCCGGGCGGCCCGTGCGTCGAGGTCGTCGAGCACGTCCTCGGTCACCCAGTCGCCGGCGTGGAGCACGACGTCGGCCCGCGCCACCTCGGCCCGCACCTGCGCGGGCAGGGCACGGGCACGCCGCGGGATGTGGGTGTCGGCGATCAGGAGCAGGCGGACGGCGACGTCGTCGGGCACGGTCCGCCTCACCGTGCCGCGAACGCGCCGAGCCAGAGCGCCAGAGGCAGGCCGACGATGAACACGGCCACGAATCCGCGCACCAGCCACCGGCCCACCGGGGTGGCGAGGTTGACCGTCACGCCCACCCCGTAGCCGGGGCGCTTGGCGGGGAAGACGGCCGGGTCCTCGGGGTCGCGCTTGAGCCCCAGGGGCGTCCACACCTCGTCCTCGGCGCGTTCCGCGGCCGTGGGCCGGTGCCCGAGCTCCGCCGCGACGCGGTCCGACCAGCGCGTCCACCGCCGCGTGCTGGCCCGCATCGCCGGGAAGATGCCCACCATGAGCACGGTCAGCGTGAGGGGCAGGATCCACCACGGCATCGTCCACGCCCCGGCGGCGAGCACCTCGGCCGTCATCGGGGCCAGCACCAGCACGATGAGCACGCACGACCACCCGAGGCTTTCCTGGACCCCGCGGTGCACCCCCGCCTGGCGCACGCGCCGCCACGGGGACAGCGCCGGATCCGTGGGGACGAGGGCGGTGACCATCGCGGAGACCAGGGCCAGGAACCCCGTCACGCCGAGGCCGATCAGCGGCCCCACCGCCACCGTGCCGAACGAGGTGTCCTCCCACGCATCCGGTCGCCCGTCGACGCCCCAGTGCGTGGGCACGCGCTCCGGCAGGCCCGGCAGGGCGACGAGGGCCCACCCCAGCAGCGCCAGGCACAGCACGGCCGCGAGCAGGAACGGCAGCCACGGACGCAGCCGGCCACGGCGCAGGGCGGCGCGCTCGGCGGCGGGGACGTCGTCGGGGGCGGGACGGGACGGGTGGGGCATCGACACAGGCTAGCCTCAGCCCCTGCCCGCCACACCCGGTGATCGGCCCGTCCAGACGGCGGCCGCGCACGCCGCGATCACCAGCAGCATCCCCGCCAGGTCCAGCGGGGTGAGCTCCTGCCCGCGCACGGCCCACGCCGTCAGCGCCGCCGCGATCGGCGAGAGGCACGTCAGCAGGGAGAACAGCGCGGTCGGCATGCGGCGCAGCACCTGCAGGTCGATCCCGTACGGCACCGCTGTGGACAGCAACGCCACGGCCAGCCCCACGCCCAGCACCACGGGGGAGAGCAGGGCCGCCCCCGCCGTCGCGACGCCGACCGGCAGCGCCACGAGGGACCCGGCCGCCGTCGCCAGGGCCAGCCCCTGCACCCCCGGCAGGTGGGTCCCCGCGCGCCGCGAGAGCAGGATGTACCCCGCCCAGCACGCCGCCGCGGCCAGCGCGAGCGCCACCCCCACCGGGTCCAGCCCCGCCCCGCCGATCCCGCCGTCCGCGCTGAACCCCTCCCGGCCGAGCACCCCGATCCCGGCGAGCGCGAGGGCGGCCCACGCCACCGACCGCCACGACGGCCGCGCCGCCACGGACAGCGCCAGCGGCCCGAGCACCTCGAACGTCACGGCCACGCCCTGCGGGATCCGCGCGAATGCCTCGTAGATGGCCAGGTTCATGCCGGTCATGGCCGCGCCCAGCCCGACGACGGCGGCCCACCCCCGGGTGCCCAGGCCGGCGAGGGCGGCGCGGCTCGGCCGGGTGACGAGCAGCAGCACGGCCGCGGAGAACACCACGCGCAGGGCGACCATGGCGGACGCGCCGACGTCGTCGAACAGCAGGCCCGCCACGGACGCGCCGAGCTGCTGGCTCAGCAGCGAGAGCAGGACGAGCAGGACGAGACGCACGCCCACAGCCTAGGGGCGCGCCGCGCCACCCCGGCCCCGGCCGGCGCGGGAGCGCTGCTGCCCGAGGACCACCGGGGGGCCCGGTTCCGCTGACCCCGAGGCCGCGGAAAACAACACGCTGACGTGCGCTAATCCGCCTCGTCGTGGGAAAGTGGGGGACGCGCGCCCGCGCAGACCCCGCCCCGATCCCAGGAGGCCCGCATGGCCCGGCCCCAGACCGTCCTCACCGTGGTGGCCGCCCGCCGGCTCACCCCGCACCTCGTGCGCCTGACCCTCGGCGGCGAGCAGTTCGACGCCGTCCACGCCCGCTGGGCGGAGAAAGGCGCCACGGACCAGTACGTGAAGCTGCTCTTCGCCGACCCCGCGCTCGGCCTCGAGCCCCCGTACGACCTGGACGCCCTCCGCGAGCGCCTCGCCCCGGAGCAGCTGCCGGTCCGCCGCACCTACACGGTGCGCCGCATGGACGCGGCCGCCCGCACCATGGACGTCGACTTCGTGGTCCACGGCGCGTCCGACGACGGCGCCGCCCCCGGGCACGACGGCGGCCTGGCCGGGGCGTGGGCGGCGTCCGAGCCGGTGGGGCAGCAGGTCGCGTTCCTGGGCCCGGGCGGCGCCTACCGACCCGACCCCACCGCGGACTGGCACCTGCTCGCCGGCGATGAGTCCGCGCTGCCGGCGATCGCCGCCGCCCTCGAGGACCTCGCCGCCACGGACGCCGCGGCGGCCGGTCTCGCGCTGATCGAGGTGACCGACGCCCGGAACGAGGTGCCCCTGACCGCGCCGGCCGGCGTCGAGGTGCGCTGGCTGCACCGCGGCGGCCCCTTCACCCCGGAGACGACGCGGTTCGCCGCCGCCGTCGAGGACGCGGCGTGGCGGGAGGGGCGGGTGCACGCGTTCGTGCACGGCGAGCGGGAGCAGGTCAAGCGCGTCCGGGCGTACCTCACGGACGTGCGCGGCGTGGACCGGCGGCAGCTGTCGGTGAGCGCGTACTGGGCCTACGGCCGTGCCGAGGATGTGTTCCAGGCGGAGAAGCAGACCCCGGTGGGGCAGATCTTCGAGGACGGCACCACCGGCGGCTGACCTGCACGGGGACGGCACATCGGCGGCTGCGCCTCCGGCCCGCCGCGGACGCCACCTTCACCGAGTGGAACGCGGTCGAGGCGCCCGAGGCCCCCGCCAAGGAGGACGTCTTCGACCTGGCCGAGCTGCAGGAGCTGGCCGGCTGACCCGCTGGGCGATCCGGGTGGGCCGGCGGGCCGCCACGGCATGATGTCCTGATGGACCGCACCGCCCCCACCCCGCCCGCGAACGCCCTCGCCCCGGACCTGCCGGAGGACATCGCACGGGAGGCGATCGCCTTCCGCCGCCGCCTCCACGGGCATCCGGAGCTGGACCTGCACCTGCCCCGCACCCAGGCCGCCGTCCTCGAGCGGCTCGAGGCCCTGCGCGCCGAGGCGGGGGAGGATGCCGCCACCGGTCGCCCCGCGCTGGAGACGAGCGTGGGCCGGGCGCTGAGCTCCGTCGTCGTGGTGCTGCGCGGCGGGGCCCCGCTGCCGGAGGGGGCCCGGCGGCCGGTCGTGCTGCTGCGGGGGGACATGGACGCCCTGCCCGTCACGGAGGAGACCGGGCTGGAGTACGCCCCCTCCGTGCCGGGCACCATGCACGCCTGCGGCCACGACCTGCACACCGCCGGCCTCCACGGCGCGCTGGCGTGGCTGGTGCGCCGTCGCGGGGAGCTCACCGCCGACGTGGTGGCCATGTTCCAGCCCGGGGAGGAGACCGGCGGCGGCGCCCTGCACATGATCCAGGAGGGGCTGCTGGAGGCGGCCGGGCGACCGGTGGACGCCGCCTACGCGATCCATGTCTCCTCGGGCACGTACCCGCGCGGCGTCCTGCTCAGCCGCCCGGGGGCGATCCAGGCCGGCTGCGACGACCTGGTGGTGACGGTGCACGGTCGAGGCGGGCACGGCTCGGTGCCGCACCTGGCCCAGGATCCGGTGCCCGTGGCCGCCGAGATGGTGCTGGCGCTGCAGTCCGTGGTCACCCGGCAGTTCGACGCCTTCGACCCGGTGGTCGCGACCGTCGGGCACCTGAGCGCGGGCACGGCGGCCAACATCATCCCGGACAGCGCCACCCTCGCCCTCACCCTGCGGACCTTCTCCGCGGACGCCCGCGCCCGGCTGCTCTCGGCCGTGGAGCGCCTGGTGCATGGGATCGCCGCGGCGCACGGCATGAGCGCGCAGGTCCGGACGGACTGCGCGTTCCCGGTGACGGCCAACGATCCGGACGCGGTGGCCTTCGTCCGCGGGGTCGTGGAGGACCTCTACGGGGCCGACGCCTACCGGGAGCTGCCCGAGCCCGAGCCCGGCAGCGAGGACTTCTCCGAGGTCCTCCAGCGGGTGCCCGGCGCCTACGTCCTGCTCGGGGCGGTCCCGGAGGGCATGGACCCGGACGAGGCCCCGGTCAACCACTCCCCGCAGGCCGTGTTCGACGACGCCGTGGTGCCGCGGGCCGCTCAGGTGCTGGCCGAGCTGGCGCTGCGGACGGCGCCGGGGCCGGCGTCCTGAGCGCGGCGGCCGGCCCGGAGCACCTCGGCGATCTGCCCGACGCACGGCTCGTTCTGCAGGCTCGTGGTGTCCCCGAGCGCGGTGCCCTGGTGCAGCTGCGTCAGCAGCCGCCGCATGATCTTGCCCGAACGGGTCTTGGGCACGTCGGGGACGAAGACCACCTCGGCGGGCTTGGCCACCGGCCCGATCACCCGCCCCACGTGCCGCCGCAGCTCCTCGGCGCGGTCGGCGGCGGAGGCGCCGGGGCCGTCATCGCCGGCCAGCCAGCTCTCGTGCGCCACGACGAAGGCGACGGCGGCGTGCCCGGTGGTCTCGTGCGGCACGGGGCACACCCCCGCCTCGATCACCTCCGGGTGCGCCACGAGGGCGGACTCGATCTCGATGGTGCTCAGCCGGTGCCCGGAGATGTTGATGACGTCGTCCACGCGCCCGAGGATCCAGACGTCGCCGTCCTCGTCCCGCTTGGCGCCGTCGCCGGCGAGGAACCAGCCCGCCTCGCCCTGGTCCGCGTAGTCCTCCCAGTACGAGTGGAAGTAGCGGGCCGGGTTCTGCCACACGGTCCGGGCCATCGACGGCGAGGTGCGGGTGACCACGATCCGACCCTGCAGGCCCTCGGGCGTGGGGGCGCCGTCGTCGTCGACCACGGCCACGTCCACCCCCGGCAGGGGCCGGGAGCCGCAGCCCGGCTTGAAGGCCGTGTCCGTGGGGCGGGGGGAGAGCACGGTGGCGCCCGTCTCGGACTGCCACCACGTGTCCACCATCGGCAGGTCCGGGGTGTCCCGGCCGATCTGGGTGCGGGCCCACGTCCAGGCCTCCGGGTTCACGGACTCGCCCACGGTCCCGATCAGGCGGATCGAGGACAGGTCCGGACCGCCGTCCGCGTGCGCCGGGATCCCGTCCGGATGCCAGCCCTTGAGCGAGCGGATCAGGGTGGGCGCCGTGTAGTAGCTCGTCACCCGGTAGCGCTCGATCACCTCGAAGTGCCGGCCCGGGTGCGGGGCGTTCGGCACACCCTCGTAGATCACCTGCGTGACCCCGTTCGAGAGCGGACCGTAGATCTCGTAGGTGTGCGCGGTGACCCAGGCCAGGTCCGCGGTGCACCAGTGGACGTCGTCGTCGCGCCGTGCCGGGTCCGGGTGGGAGAACAGGAAGTCGTGCGTCCACGAGGCCGCGGCGAGGTACCCGCCGGAGGTGTGCACGAGCCCCTTGGGCTGTCCCGTGGTGCCGGAGGTGTACATGATGAACAGCGGGTGCTCCGCGTCGAAGGCGCGCGGGGTGTGGGTGTCCGGCTGGCGGTCCACGACGTCGTGCCACCACAGGTCTCGGCCCTCGGTCCACGGGATGTCCCGGTGGCCCGTGCGGTCCAGGACGAGGATGTGCTCGATCGCGTTGTCCCCGGACACGGCCTCGTCCGCGTTGGCCTTCACGGGGACGGCGGCACCGCGGCGGAACTGGCCGTCGGTGGTGACGAGCAGCTTGGCGCCCGTGTCCTCCACGCGGAACCGCAGCGCCTCCGCCGAGAACCCGCCGAACACGAGCGAGTGCACGGCGCCGATCCGCGCGCACGCCAGCGTGATGACGATCGTCTCGACGAGCACGGGCAGGTACACGACGACGCGGTCGCCCGCCTCGATGCCCAGCTCCTCGAGGGCGTTCGCGGCCTGGGCGACCTCGCGCTGCAGCTGTGCGTAGGTGACGGCGCGGCGGTCGCCGGGCTCGCCCTCGAAGTACAGGGCGACCTTCTCCCCGCGCCCCGCCGCCACGTGGCGGTCCACGCAGTTCACGGCCACGTTCAGGGTGCCGTCCTCGTACCAGCGGATCTCCGGGCCGCGCTCGGCGGCCGGGTCCGGGGCGGTGAGGGAGTGCGTCCGGGTGAAGGGTCGCTCCCAGCTCAGACGTCGGCCGGCCGCCTCCCAGAACGCGAGCCGGTCCGCCTCGGCCACCGGGCGGCCGTCGCCGCGCCCGCCGTGCAGCCGGTCCGCCGGGCGGCCGGGGTGGACGTCCGGGTCGGCGGCGTCGACGAGCGCCTGCGGGAGGGGGCCGGGCAGCGTGGCGAGGGCCGCGGCGGGCACGCCGTCGTTCGGTCCGCGGACGGCCCCGGAGGCGCCCTCCTCGGCCGGGTCGGGGCGGGCGGGGTCCTCGGTGGGCGTCATGGGCGGCGGTTCCTCCTGGTCGGCGGGTCCGACCAGGGTAGGGACGCCGACGACGGCGCCGCGCCCGCCGTCGTCACCGGCGGTCATGCTCGGCCCGCCGGACCCCCGCGGGCGCCCGGCGCGGGCCAGGGCGACGGCGGCCGGTGTGGATCCCGTCCCACGGCCGGGGCGCCCCGGCCGCCGGGCCGCCCGCACGTGTCAGAGTAGGTCCATGACCACCTACGCCACCCTCGCCGCCCGGTACGCCGACGCCTTCGACTCCGTCGCCCACGGCGAGCGGGCCCGCGAGGCGGGCCGGCACCTGCCGTTCGCCGCCCTCGGGGAGCTGCAGGCCGCCGGGTTCGGCAAGGTCGGTGTCCCCGAGGACGCGGGCGGCGAGGGCGGCGGCAGCGAGACCGTGCTGCGCCTGCTCATGGACCTGGCCGCCCGGGACGTGAACACCGCGCACGTCTGGCGCTCCCACCTCGTGTTCATCGCCACGGCCATGGACCAGGCGCCCGCCCGCCGGGAGCGGTGGCTGCGGCACATCGTCGACGGGGACTGGGCCGGCTCCGCCCTGGCCGAACGCGCCGGCGGGGCCGCGCCGGGCCGTGCCGCCACCCTGGCCAGCCGGGACGAGGGCGGCACCTGGGTCGTGCGGGGGCAGAAGTACTACGCGACCGGCTCGGCCTTCGCCACGTGGACCGCCGCGACCGTGGGCATCGAGGGGGCGGACCTCGTCTCCCGCCGGAACTCCAAGCGGGCCGGGGGCGCGGTCCGCGAGCCGGACCGGGCCGTCGCCGTCGTGCGCGTGCGTCAGCCGCGCGTGGGCATCAAGGACGACTGGGACGGCTTCGGCCAGCGCCTGACCGCCACCGGGTCCGTGGTGCTCGACGACGCCGCGGCCGAGGAGCTGCTCGAGGTGCCGCGGCAGGACGGGCCCGTGCCCGTGCTCATGGAGGCGACCCTGCTGGCGCTGCAGGCCGGGATCGGCCGGGCGGCGCTCACGGAGGGCACGCAGCTGCTGCGGCAGCGGCGCCGCACCTTCAACACCGGCACGGCCGCGCTGCCCAAGGACGACCCCCAGCTCCTCGAGATCATGGGGCAGCTGGCCGGGCGGCAGGCCGCGGCCGAGCTGATGGTGCGCGAGATCGGGCGGCTGCTCGACGAGGGGCAGGACGGCGCCGACGGGGCCGGCCCGGCGGAGGCCGACGTCGTGGCGGCGTCCGCCGAGGCGATGGCGGCCGCGTACCGGGCCCAGGCCGTGGTGCCGGAGGCCGTCCTCGAGGTGTGCACCCGCATCTTCGACACGCTCGGCGCGTCGGCGACGTCGGCCGCGCTGCGGCTCGACCGGCACTGGCGCAACGCCCGCACCCTCGCCACCCACGACCCGGCGGCGTTCAAGGTGCGCATGGCCGGCGACTGGCTCGTGAACGGCACCCCGCCGACCGCCTACACGTCGGCCGGCGAGGTCCCCGAGGGGGACTGACCCGACGACCGGGCGGCCGGACGTGCCGGGCTCAGGCCCAGCGGCGCAGGGCCCGGCGCTCCAGCAGGCCGAGCAGCCAGTCGGTGAGCTTGCCGAGCACGGCGAGCAGGATGATCGCCAGGATCAGGCGGTCCGTGCGTCCGTTGTTCTGCGAGTCGGTGAGCAGGAAGCCCAGGCCCATCGAGGAGGCGATCAGCTCCGCGGCCACCAGGAACAGCCAGGCCTGGGCCAGGGCCAGCCGCAGGCCGGAGAACACGGCCGGCACCACGGCGGGCAGCTGCACCGTCCGCAGCAGGGACAGCCCGTGGTAGCCGAAGGCCCGTCCGGCCTCCACCAGGTGCGGGTCCACGTGGCGCAGGGCCGCGTAGACGGTGGTGAACACCGGGAAGAACGCGCCGATCGCGATGAGGGTGACCTTGGACTCCTCGCCGATCTGCATCCAGAGGATCAGCAGCGGCACCCAGGCCAGCGAGGGCACCGCGCGCAGCGCCCCGATCAGCGGGGCGAACAGCGCGTCCGCCCACCGGGACAGCCCGAGCGCGGACCCCACGGCCAGCCCGAGCGCGGCGCCGAGCAGGAAGCCCAGCAGCACGCGCTGGGTGGAGATCCCCACGTGCAGCCACAGGTCGCCCCGCTCCAGCAGGTTGACGCCGGCGCTCAGCACCGCCCCGGGCGAGGGCAGCTGCACCGCGGAGAGCAGCCCGGCGGCCGTCACCGCCCACCACAGCACCAGGAGGACGGCGGGCACGGCCAGCCCCACCACCGCCCGGGCGCCGGGCCGCTCCAGCAGCCGAGACCGGTGCCGCCGGCGCGCCCCCGTGTCGCCGTCGTCGTGACCCGACCGCTCGCGTGCCTCGGGGTCCGTCGTCGCGGCGGGGGTGGTCGGGGCGGTGCTCATCGGATGGCCTCCTCGGCGAAACGGGTGTCCAGGATGCTCGCCAGGGCGGCGTCCACCTGGTGCTGGTAGTCGACGGACCCGGTGTCGACCAGGATCCGTCCGACCCCCGTCAGGGCGTCGAGCAGCTCCTGGCCCGGCACGGGGCTGACGTCCGCGTTGGTGCGTTCGAGGATCACGGTGCGGGCGACGTCGGGGGAGATCTTTGCTGCCTCGGCCAGGATCCCGACGGTCTCGTCCGGGTGCTCGAGCGCCCAGGCGCGGGCGCGTTCGTACGTGTCCAGGACGGTCTGGGCGGTCTCCGGGTCCTTTTCGAGGAAGGACTCCGTGGCGTTGAGGACGGAGAACGTGTTCAGGGCGAGGTCCCGGTACAGGAAGCGGGCGCCCTCGGCCTCGGCCTTCGCCATGATCGGGTCGAGCCCGGACCACGCGGCCACCGATCCGCCGGCGAGGGCGGCGCGGCCGTCGGCGTGCTGCAGGTTCTGGATCTCGACGTCGGCCGGGTCCACCCCGGCGGCCTCGAGCGCCTGCACGGCGAAGAAGTACGGGTCCGTCCCGCGCGTGGCGGCCACCGTGCGGCCCGCGAGCTGGGCGACGTCCGTGATGTCCGAGCCGGGCGGGACCATGAGCGCGGACCACTCCGGTCGCGAGGCGACGCCCACGATGCGCGTGGGCGCTCCGTTGGCCCGGTTCAGCAGCGCGGCCGAGCCGGCCGTCGACCCGATGTCCACGGAGTTCGAGCGCAGGAGCTCGTTGGCCTTGTTGGAGCCGGCGGAGAACACCCAGTTCACCCGGACGCCGCGGGGCGCGAGCGTCTCCTCCAGCCATCCCTGGTGGCGGATCACGAGGGAGAGCGGGTTGTAGGTGGCGTAGTCGATGCTCAGCGTGTCCGGACCGTTCACCGGCCCGGCCGTCGCCTCACCCTGCAGGACGCATCCGCTCAGGCCCAGGGGCAGGGACGCGGCCAGCAGGCCGAGCGCCGTGCGACGGGTCAGGCGTGCGGTGCCGGTGCCGCTCATCGGGCGTGGCTCTCGACGCCGAGGCCCTCGAGGAGCTCGGAGCGCAGCCGGGCCAGGCGGGCGTCCGCGCGGTCGCGGGGACGGGCCCCCGGCACGTCCACGATCCGCCCCACGGTCGCTCCGGGGCGGGCCGCGCCGTCGGGCACGGGGACGTCACGGGAGAGCAGCAGCACGCGGTCGGCGAGCTGCAGGGCCTCCTCCACGTCATGGGTGATGAGCAGGACGGTGGTGCCGGTGGCGGCGTGCACGTCCAGCAGCAGGTCCTGCATCTTCAGGCGCGTCAGGGCGTCGAGGGCGCCGAAGGGCTCGTCGAGCAGCAGCACGCCGGGGCGGCGGGCCAGGGCGCGGGCGAGCGAGGCCCGCTGGGCCATGCCGCCGGAGACCTCCCGGGGGCGGTGCTCCGCGAAGGGCGCGAGGCCCACGAGCTCGAGCAGCTCCTGCACGCGGGCCCGGCCCGCGGCGCGGTCCAGCCCCCGGGGCAGGCCGAGTTCCACGTTGCGGCGCAGGGTGCGCCAGGGCAGCAGGCGCGGCTCCTGGAAGCCGACGGCGGTGCGCTCGTCGTAGGGGCGCACGGGCGAGCCGTCGATCAGCAGCTCTCCGTCGAAGTCCGGGTCCAGGCCGGCCACGGCGCGCAGCAGCGTGGACTTGCCGCAGCCGGAGGCGCCGATCACGGCGAGCACCTCGCCGGGCGCCACGGTCAGGTCCACGTCGCGCAGGACGACGCGTGGTCCGTCCGCGGTGGGGAACGTGCGCCCGACGCCGCGGAAGACGACGTCGAGGCTGTGGCGGTCCTCGTCCCGGACCGGGGTGGAGGCGGTGGCACGGGAAGGCGCGTGCACGCTCATGGAGGGCTCCCATCGTCGCTGCGTCGTCGGTGTCGGCGCCGGACGGAGACGGATGCCAAACAGACCACCGCGGGCCCGGTCGGCTGCAAGTCTGCCCCGCCGCCGGCGCCGGAGGGCCGCACGGGCGTCACACCGGGGGCGCCGGGCCCCGCGCCGATCCCGCGCCGAGCCGGCGCCGAGCCAGCGCCGAGCCAGACGTTTCGGTCGTCTCCGTAGGGTGGAGGCAGCAGATTTCTCTGGCTCAGCGCTGGGGCGCCGTTGAGTCGCCGCAGGGCCGCCGCCCGCGGACGTGTCCTCCGTCACGGTCGGGGCATGTCACGAACCGGGCGCCGGACGCGTGGCCGGGCCCGGCGGGGCCGTCATGAACCCCTGGGCCGGACCGGCTTCCACCGCCGGCCGCGTCAGCGTTGCATGGTGCGGAACCGTCGCCCGCCCGGCCGCGCCCCTGCGACCGGGCGGCCCTGGAAAGGAGACCCATGAGCACCGCCGAGAACGCCGGGGCCGGAGCACCCACCCGCCCGGACGAGCACCGCGAGATCCTCTTCAACGCATTCGACATGAACTGCGTCGCCCACCAGTCCCCGGGTCTCTGGCGTCACCCCGACGACCACGCCCGGGACTACAACAGCCTGGGCTACTGGACGCACCTGGCGCAGACGCTGGAGAAGGGCCTGTTCGACGGCCTGTTCATCGCCGACGTCCTCGGCCCGTACTCCGTGTACGGCGGCACCTCCGAGGCCGCCATCAGGACCGGCGCGCAGACCCCCGTGAACGACCCGTTCCTGCTCGTCTCCGCGATGGCCGCGGTCACCGAGCACCTCGGCTTCGGCGTCACCGCCGGCACCGCCTACGAGCACCCCTACCCGTTCGCCCGCCGCCTCGCCACGCTCGACCACCTCACGGGCGGCCGCGTGGGCTGGAACGTGGTCACCGGTTACCTG
Source organism: Micrococcus sp. Mcc89 (assembly GCF_024519795.1). NCBI lineage: Bacteria > Bacillati > Actinomycetota > Actinomycetes > Micrococcales > Micrococcaceae > Micrococcus > Micrococcus sp. Mcc89. The sequence continues at coordinate 21,296 of NZ_JALJRI010000109.1, forward strand.
CCCTCCGCCGCCCAGAACATGGGCCAGGACGACCAGATGGAGCACGACGAGCGCTACGAGCACGCCGACGAGTACCTCGACGTCGTCTATAAGCTCCTCGAGGGCTCGTGGGAGGACGACGCCGTCGTCTACGACAAGGAGTCCGGCGTGTTCGCGGACCCGGCCAAGGTCCACGACATCGCCCACGAGGGCACGTGGTTCAAGGTCCCCGGCCACGCCGTCACCGAGCCGTCCGTGCAGCGCACCCCCGTGATCTACCAGGCCGGCGCCTCGACGCGCGGCCGCGCCTTCGCCGGCAAGCACGCCGAGGCCGTGTTCATCAACTCCCCCACGAAGGAGCTGGCGGCCGCCACCGTGAAGAAGATCCGCCAGGCCCTGGTGGACGCCGGCCGTGACCCGTACGACGTGAAGATCTTCGCGATGCAGACGATCGTCACCGGGGCCACCGACGAGGACGCGCGGGCCAAGTACGACGACCTGGCGCAGTACGTGGACCCGCTGGGCGGCCTCGTGCTCATGTCCGGCTGGATGGGCATCGACCTGTCCCAGTACGACCTGGACGAGCCGATCGGGGACGTGAAGTCGAACGCCATCCAGTCCACCGTGGAGACCTTCCAGAAGGCCTCCGGCACGGACGAGGAGTGGACCGTGCGCAAGCTCGCCGAGTGGGTGGGCATCGGCGGCTTCGGCCCCGTGATCGTGGGCGGCGGCGATTCCGCGGCCCGCCAGCTCGTCGAGTGGGCCGACGAGACCGACGTGGACGGCTTCAACCTCGCCTACCACATCACCCCGGGCGCCTTCGAGGACGTCGTGGAGTTCGTGGTGCCGGCGCTGCAGAAGCTCGGCCGCTACAAGACCGCGTACACGGACGGCACGCTGCGCCACAAGCTCTTCGGCCGCGGCGACCACCTGCCGCAGAACCACCACGGCGCATCCTTCGCCCTGCGCCGCCGGTAGGGTGACGCCGTTGGACGAGGCCGAGACCGTCCGACTCGAGGCCGCCTGCACCACGGGCCGTCAAGGCCCGCAGTCGGTCCGCTGGGACATCGCCGGCCGGCTCGACGGCTGCGGCGTCGTGTCTCGGCCGGTGAGGGGCAGGAGCCGCCCCTGAAGTCCCTCCTCGACCAGG
>NZ_JALJRI010000110.1:0-15271 GCF_024519795.1 Micrococcus sp. Mcc89
CAGCGGGTCATTCCCTGGCCACCTATGGGCAGCTTTTCATGGCCGCTTACAGCCGACGAAGGCGTATCCCTCGAACTGCTCTTTGGGTCGCATGCGACTCGAGAGGATGAGCACGTGTCACTCCTGGGTTGCGGGTCCGATTTCCAGAAGTCTAGTCAGCACCTGTGCGCCGGCACCGAGAGGGGCTCGGCAGGGCGCCCGCGAGATGCCTGAGAGGGGGATTCACGGAGGGTGTGACGAGGATCACCAACGGGCGGGAATGAAGCGCACGGGGGTGCGGTTGCACTGCACGACACCAGAACATGAGTCGAGGTGACTCAGGTTTCTTGACAGACCTTCCGCCCCGGTGGCAGGTTGAGTCCAGAACGCTTAAGGGCGGCCGGCACCGGTCGGCCGCGGTCACCTCGAGCAGCAGTCGACGAAAGGACACATGATGTCGCGAGCAGTGGGTATCGATCTTGGCACCACCAACTCCGTGGTTGCCGTCCTCGAGGGTGGCGACCCGGTCGTCATCGCGAACGCCGAGGGCGCCCGCACCACCCCGTCCGTCGTCGCGTTCTCCAAGGGCGGGGACGTCCTGGTCGGCGAGGTCGCTAAGCGCCAGGCCGTCAACAACCCGGAGCGCACCTTCGCGTCCATCAAGCGCCACATGGGCACCGACTGGACCACCGAGGTGGACGGCAAGAAGTACACCCCGCAGGAGATCTCGGCCCGCACGCTGATGAAGCTCAAGCACGACGCCGAGGAGTACCTGGGCGAGAAGGTCACCGACGCGGTCATCACCGTGCCCGCCTACTTCAACGACGCCGAGCGCCAGGCCACCAAGGAGGCCGGCGAGATCGCGGGCCTGAACGTCAAGCGCATCATCAACGAGCCCACCGCGGCCGCCCTGGCCTACGGCCTGGAGAAGGGCAAGGAGGACGAGCTCATCCTGGTCTTCGACCTGGGCGGCGGCACCTTCGACGTGTCCCTGCTCGAGGTCGCCAAGGACGAGGACGACTTCGCCACCATCCAGGTGCGCGCCACCGCAGGCGACAACCGCCTCGGCGGCGACGACTGGGACCAGCGGATCGTGGACTGGCTGCTCCAGCAGGCCAAGTCCAAGGGCGCGGACCTGTCCAAGGACAAGATCGCCCTGCAGCGACTGAAGGAGGCCGCGGAGCAGGCCAAGAAGGAGCTCTCCTCGGCCACCTCCACCAACATCTCGCTGCAGTACCTGTCCGTGACCCCCGAGGGCCCGGTGCACCTGGACGAGCACCTCTCCCGCGCCAAGTTCCAGGACCTCACCAAGGACCTGCTCGAGCGCACCCGCAAGCCGTTCGAGGACGTCATCAAGGAGGCCGGCGTCAAGGTCTCCGACATCGACCACGTGGTCCTCGTCGGCGGCTCGACCCGCATGCCCGCCGTCTCCGACCTGGTGAAGGAGCTGACCGGCGGCAAGGAGCCCAACAAGAGCGTGAACCCGGACGAGGTCGTCGCCATCGGCGCCGCGGTGCAGGCCGGCGTGCTCGCCGGCGAGCGCAAGGACGTGCTCCTGATCGACGTGACCCCGCTGTCGCTGGGCATCGAGACCAAGGGCGGCGTGATGGCCAAGCTCATCGAGCGCAACACGGCCATCCCGACCAAGCGCTCCGAGACGTTCACCACGGCCGAGGACAACCAGCCCTCCGTGTCCATCCAGGTCTTCCAGGGCGAGCGCGAGTTCACCCGGGACAACAAGGCGCTGGGCACCTTCGAGCTGACCGGCATCGCCCCGGCCCCGCGCGGCATGCCCCAGATCGAGGTCACCTTCGACATCGACGCGAACGGCATCGTGCACGTCTCCGCGAAGGACAAGGGCACCGGCACCGAGCAGTCGATGACCATCACGGGCGGCTCCTCGCTGTCCAAGGAGGACATCGACCGCATGGTCAAGGACGCCGAGGCCCACGCGGACGAGGACAGGAAGCGCCGTGAGGCCGCCGACCGCCGCAACCAGGCGGAGCAGTCCGCGTACTCCGTGGAGAAGCTCCTGCAGGACAACGCGGACAAGCTGCCCGAGGACGTCAAGACCGAGGTGCAGGCCGACGTCGACGCCCTGAAGGCCGCCCTGGAGAAGCAGGACAACGACGACGAGGTCGCCGCCGCGTTCGAGAAGCTCCAGGCCTCCCAGGTCAAGATCGGCGAGGCCCTCTACGCCCAGCAGGGCGCGGAGTCGGCCGACGCCGGCGCCGAGTCCGCCGCCCCGCAGGGCGACGACGAGGACATCGTCGACGCCGAGGTGGTCGACGAGGACGACGAGAAGAAGGCCTGACACCCCGGTGCCGGGGCGGGCGTCCACGCCCGCCCCGCCCGGAGGCCCACGACGCCGGCGGGCCGGCCCGGCAGCGCCCCTGCCAGGCCGGCCCGCCGGCCTTCCCGCACCCCCCCCCCGCGCGGCGGACCCGCCGCGCCCACCCGCTTCGAAAGGACACACCATGAGCGCCGACCAGCAGCGTCCGCACGGCTCCTCCGACGCCGAGCGCGGCTCCGAGGAGGAGCCCATCGTGTTCAACGACCGTCGCCGCATCGACCCCGAGACCGGTGAGCCCCGCGTCTCCGCCGAGAGCGCGGCCGAGCAGGCCGAGGACGGCGACGCCCTCGCCCAGGCCGAGCGCATCCTCGACGAGGCCGGGGCCGAGGCGCCGCAGCCCGCGGCCTCGGACCGCGAGGCCGAGCTCGAGACCGACCTGCGCCGTCTGCAGGCCGAGTACGTGAACTACAAGCGCCGCGTGGACCGCGACCGCGACCTGGCCAGGGACGCCGGCGTGCTCAAGGCCGTCACCGCGCTGCTGCCGGTGCTCGACGACATCGACGCCGCCCGCGCCGCCGGCGACCTGACGGACGGTCCGTTCGCCGCCATCGCGACCAAGCTCGACACCGCCCTGGCCGGCCTCGGCCTCGAGCGTCACGACCAGGAGGCCCTGGCCGGCGTCGAGTTCGACCCGGCCGTGCACGAGGCCGTGATGCGCCAGCCGCACGCAGAGGTGCCCGCGGACCACGTGGTCCAGGTCTTCCGCAACGGCTACCTCCGGGACGGCCGCGTGCTGCGCGCCGCCCAGGTGATGGTCTCCGCCGGAGACGAGTGACCCCGTCGGCCGGCGGCCCACCCCGCCGCCGGCCGACCCCCTGACCGATACACACGAGAGGAGGCACCATGGCCTCGCAGGATTGGATGGACAAGGACTTCTACGCGACCCTGGGGGTGTCCAAGGACGCCTCCGATGCGGATGTGAAGAAGGCCTACCGCAAGCTCGCCCGCACCCACCACCCGGACCAGAACCCCGGGGACGAGGCGGCCGAGAAGAAGTTCAAGGAGATCTCGGAGGCATACGCCGTCCTGAGCGACCCCCAGGAGCGCCAGGAGTACGACGCGATCCGCGCGATGGGCGGCGGCGCCCGGTTCTCCGCCCCGGACGGTGCCGGCGGCGGCGGCTTCGAGGACGTCTTCGGCGGCATGTTCGGCGGCGGGGGCGGCCCCCGCACCACGCAGTCCGAGCCCGACCTGTCCGACCTGTTCAGCGGGATGTTCAGTGGCGCCGCCGGCCAGCCCGGCGGCTTCGGCCCCGGCGGCTTCGGCGATGCGGGGTACGCACGGCCGCGCCCCACGAAGGGCGCGGACCGCACCGCCACCACCACGATCTCCTTCCGCGGCTCGATCCAGGGCACCACGGTGTCCCTGCGCGGCCCGGACGGCGAGACGATCGAGGTGAAGATCCCGAAGGGCATCCGCGACGGCCAGAAGGTCCGTGCCCGCGGCAAGGGCTCGCCCGGCCCGGCCGGCCGCGGCGACCTGCTGGTCACCGTGCACGTGCGCGAGCACGAGTTCTTCCGCCGGGACGGGGACGACCTGCGGATCACCGTGCCGATCACCTTCCCCGAGGCCGCCCTCGGCGCCACGATCGAGGTGCCGACGCTGGATCGCCCCGTGAAGGTGAAGGTGCCGGCGGGCTCCCAGTGTGGCCGCGTGCTGCGCCTGAAGGGCCGCGGTGTCGAGCGCGGGAAGACGACGGGTGACCTGCTCGTGGAGCTGCGCGTCACCGTGCCCACCACGCTCTACGACGACGCCCGCGCCGCCGTCGAGGCCCTGCAGTCCGCCACTGCCGGCGACGATCCGCGGCGGGAGCTGGCCCGGAAGGCAGCCTGGTGAGCGCCCGCGACGGCGCCGCCCGTGCGGACCGGGGCCGCGAGGGGGGTCCCGACCGGCACGCCCCGGTCTTCGTGATCTCCGTGGCCGCCGAGATGGCGGACATGCATCCGCAGACCCTGCGCCAGTACGACCGGCTCGGCCTCGTGGTCCCCGCCCGCCAGGACGGACGGCACCGCCGCTACTCCCTCGCCGACGTCGAGCGGCTGCAGACCGTGCAGACCCTGAGCCGTGAAGGCATCTCGCTGGAGGGCATCCGCCGCGTGATCGCGCTGCAGCGCGAGGTCGAGCAGCTGCAGGACACCGTGGTCGAGCTGGCTGCCCAGGTGGACCGCCTCCACCACGCCTCCCGCCTGGCCCGCGTCTTCACCGTGGGCTCCGGCGGTGACGTCTCGGCCCGCTACGCCGACCGGATGGCCGTCCGCCGTCACGCCGCGGCACGGGCCGGGGCGGACACCGCGGGCGAGGCCTGCCCGAGCGGCCTGCGGAGGCTGCCCTCCGGCGTCGCAGGCCTCCGACGGGTGCCCACGTGGCAGTCCGAGCAGGACTGAGCCGGGCGTCGTTCGGGGCGGCCGCGCGGTCCCGCGTGCAGGAGCGGCTGCGCGCCGACATGGCCCGGCGCGACGGCCTCGGCCGGCAGGCCCGGAGCGCCCTGGACGGGATCGTCCACGCCCTCAAGCCGGAGGGCATGGACCCGCACCTGCCCGCCCGGCATCTGCTGGACTACGTCCTCGAGGGCCCGGACGGGCCGCGCGCGGTGGTCGCCGCGGGGGACCCCGCGACCGCCACCCACCTGACCTGGCTCGTCTCTGGCATGGGCATCCGCCCCCAGACGGCCATGTGGGGGACGGCCCGGGAGGCCGCCCACCTCGCCGCCGCCCAGCGCGCCGCCGGCGCACCCCGCCCCGTCGTCATCGGGTGGCTCGGCTACCCCGCACCCACGCCCTGGCGGGTGGTGCTCGACGGCCCCGGCCGGCGCGGCGGTGCGATGCTCGCCGCGGATGTGTGGGCCTGGTGGGAGTTCCTGCGCCACGGGCCGGGGGAGGACGATGACGCCACCCTGGCCCTGCGCGCCCGCGGGACCGCCGTGCACGGGGCCGTGGAGGCCCACTCGTACGGCTCGCTCGTGGCCGCGCACGCCCTGCGCCTGCTCGCGGACCGGGGCCTGCAGCCCGACGACGCCGAGGCCCCGTGGCCGGCCGAGCGTCCCGTCGAGGCCCTCGTGGTCTCGGGCGCGGTCGGCCTGCCCGCCGCCCTGGCAGCTCGGGCCGCGCACCTCGGCCTGCGGTCCGGACGGACGTTCCGCGCCCTGGCCCCGGGCGACCTCCTCGCCCGGGTCGGCCGCGCGGTGGGCCGACGTCGGGACTGGACGGACGCCGCCGTGCTGCCGGTGGCCCCGCGGCCCGGCCTGGCGGGGGCCGCCGTCCGTGGCCACCACACGGCCCGCTGGTCGCCGACGGCCTCCGAGGACGCCCCGAGGGGCTACCGGGACGCCGGGTCCGTGACGCTCGCGGCGACCGCGCGGGTGACCGCCGGCCTGCCGCTGTCGCCCGCCCCGGACGGCGCCGACCCGGCCGGGCCGGTCGCCCCGGTCTGAGCGGCTCCGTCGGGCCCCGTGCTCAGCGGCGGCGGTACGCCAGGTCGAACACGAGGCGCCCGGCCCGCTGGGACTTCGCCTCGAAGCTCGTGATCGGTCGACCCTCGAACCGGGGCGCCCAGCCGCCTTCGTGGTCCACGGGGTCCGCGGCCGCCGCGCCGGCCCGCGCCTCACCCAGGCCGGCCCGCAGCGGGCGCTCCTCCTCGGCCGCGCTCTCCCAGCCGGCGGGCAGCGGCTGGGCGCCCACCTCGGTCTCCCTGCCCTCTCGGCGCACCCGCGTGAGCGGGGAGTCCTCGCCCGCGGCGCGCCCGGGGAAGAGGTTCTCGAACCCCGGGTGCGCCTCGAGCACCTCGCGCATCTGCACGGCGTAGCCCGACCAGTCCGTCGCCAGCCGCAGCACCCCGCCGGGGGTGAGCACCCGCGCCACGCGGTCCGCGAAGGCGGGGGAGACCAGGCGGCGCTTGTGGTGCCGCTTCTTGTGCCACGGGTCCGGGAAGAACACCCACACCTCGGAGACGGAGCCGGGCGTGAGCAGGGCGTCCAGCAGCTCGGGGGCGTTGGCCTCCACGGCGCGGACGTTCTCCAGGCCCTGCTGCTCCACGCGCGTCATGAGCGCGGCCAGGCCGGGCACGTAGACCTCGACGGCGAGCACGTTCCAGTCCGGCCGGTCGGCGGCGGCCTGCGCCGTTGACTCGCCCAGCCCGGAGCCGATGTCGACCAGCAGGGGGGCCTCGCGCCCGAACACCCCCGCCCAGTCCAGTCGGGCCTGGCCGTCCACCGAGGTGGCGCCGCGGCCGCGAGGCACGTCCACGAGGACCCGCTCCGCCTGGCGGTCCCACACGGCCTGCCGCCCCGCGTTCAGGCGCGCACCACGTCGGACGAAGGAGACCGGCTCCCGTCGGACGAGGGCGGGGTCCTTGTCCCGATTGTGGTCGTGCGCGTGGACGCGCTCGGCGGGCGGCGGCACGGCGTCGGGGCCGGGTGCGTCCGGGCAGGGGCGGGGCAGGTGCTCAGTCATCGCCCCGATCCTGCCACGGCCGCGCGTCGACGGTGCAGACCGCGGCCGACGACGGCGCCCGGCGCCGGGGTCAGGGGGTGCTGCTGGAGCGGTCCCCCGACGTGGGCGACGCGGACGCGGAGGCCGTGGTGGCGGTCGGCTCGGGTGCGGACTCGGTCGGGTCCGGCGCAGGGTCCGTGGCCGGCGCGCTCGTGGACGGACCGGACGCGCTCGTGGACGGACCGGACGGGCTCGGGGACGTCGGGGTCGGGGACGTCGGGGTCGGCGTCGCGGAGGTCGGCGTCGGGTCGGGGGTGCTCGGCGTCGGACTGCCGGATCCCGTGCCCGACGGCGAGGACGAGGTGGGGGGAGACGACGGGGAGGACGGCGTGGCCGAGCGGGTGGGCGCGGGGGCCGAGGAGGACGGGGCCGTGCTGCTCGGCACCGGGGTGGTCACGCTGGGCGTCGGGGCCGCCGTGTCGGCGGGCGCGGACGGGGGCGGCACGGGTGCGCCGGTGGCCTCCTCCGTCCACGAGGACGTCTCGGGCTCCGGCTCGGGGGCGGGCTCCGGCTGCTGCTCCTCGGGGGTCGGGGTGGAGCGGTCCGGCAGACGCAGGTCGGCGGGGGCGGAGGCGGCGTCCGCGGCGACGTGGCCCAGGTCGGACAGCCAGGCGGTCGCCGTGTCCCGAGGGATCCGCACCGTCAGCACGCCCGCGGCGGCCGGCGCCATGGACGCCTGGTCCGCCTCGAGCATCAGGCTGCCGTCCGGCAGGAAGACCACCGCGTCCCAGACGCGACGGTTCTCCACCTGCTCCGGGGCGTCGACCGCCGAGTCCAGGCGCGAGCCGATCACGTCCGGGTCGTTGGCCATGCGCTGGCGCACCTCGGCGCGGAACGCGTCCCAGCCGTCGGGGGTGAAGAGATCGGCGGTCTCGAGCACGCGGTCCTCGCGGGCCGAGTACCAGATCACGTGCGAGGTGGACACGGAGTCCGTGCCGCGCCGCTCCGTGGCGAGCAGGCGGGCCGCGGCGATGTCCTCCGCCACGACGGCGAGCTGCGGCTGGATCTCCAGGCGGGGGTCCGCGCTCGGGTCGGTGTCCCGGCGGTACTGGTCGATCTGGTCGCGCACGGCCCCGGCCATGGCGTCCGTCCAGGCCGGCGCCCCGGACACCTGCAGCCACGCCCCGTGGTGGTCCGGGTCCTCGCCCTCGAGCACGGCGACGCTCGCCTCCGGCACCCGCTCGAGGTCGTGTGAGGGGACCTCGACCGTGAACGGGGCCATGTCCATGGACGGCAGGGCGGAGGCCGCCGTCGTGGCGGGCGCAGGCTCAGGCTGCGGCTCGGTGCGGGCACAGGCGCTCAGCGTCACCAGGGCGACGGCGGCCAGGCCGAGGGCCGCGCGGCCACGGCGGGGGGAGGGCAGGACGGGGTGCATGCGATTCACTTCCGGTGGTCGGAGGACTCCAGGATGGCCTCGACGCGGGCGGCCATCTCGTCCGCGGTCGGCGGGCGCCAGTCCGGGTCGTTCCGGCGGCGGGCGTCACGGCGCAGGCGCAGGACCACCCAGATCGCGAGGAAGGCCAGGATCAGGACCAGGACGATGTTGGAGAAGACGTCCGCGTACTCGGAGACGACGTGGAACCGCTCCCCGAGCGCGTAGCCGCCGTAGACGAAGATCGCGTTCCAGATCAGGGAGCCCAGCGCCGTGAACAGGGTGAACTTCGCGAGGTTCATCCGCTCGATGCCCGCGGGGATGGAGATCAGGGAGCGGAACACGGGGACCATGCGGCCCAGGAACACGGTCCAGTAGCCGTATCGGATGAACCAGCGCTCGGTCTTGGCCACGTCCTCCATGTCCACCAGCGGCATGCGGTCCGCGAGGCGGTACATGCGGTGGCGGCCGAGCCACGCGCCGAGGCCGTAGAGGGCCAGCGCTCCGACGATCGAGCCGACCGTCGCCCAGACCAGCGCGGCATGCGGGCTGAAGGCGCCGCCGGCCGCGGTGAAGCCTGCCAGGGGCAGGATCACCTCGGACGGGATGGGCGGGAAGATGTTCTCCGCGAAGACGGCCAGGCCGACGCCGATCGGGCCGACCGCCTCCATGATGTCCACGACGATGTTGCCGAGCCAGCCGTAGTCGGTGGGCGCGGCGGCGGCCACGGTCAGGGGTGCGACGAGGGGGAGCATGCGCCCCATTGTCCATCATCGACCGCCTCCGCGACGTGGTGGAGGCGCCGACGTCGTCCGCTCTGCGCGCACAGCCGCGCCTCCGGGCGGGCGGGAGCGGGCTGCCGTTGGTACTGTCGGAGGTGCAGACCGCTCACCGACCGTTCGCGCCACACCCCACTCCACGTGCGTGCCGCGGGCCCTACTGGAAGGAAGACTCCATGAGCATCGTCCAGATTCCGCTGCGCCTGGCCTCCGGCGCGTTCATCCTGAACTCCGGCCTGAACAAGCGCGGCATCTCCGCGGAGCAGGCCCAGGGCCTGCGCGACATGAGCGCCCGCGGCCTGCCCGCGCTGGCCAACCTGTCACCGGAGCAGTTCAAGAAGTTCCTCGTGACCACCGAGATCGGCGTGGGCTCGGCCCTGCTGGCCCCGTTCGTCCCGGGCTGGCTCGCCGGCTCCGCCCTGACCGCGTTCTCCGGCGGCCTGTTCTCCATGTACCTGAACACCCCGGAGATGACCGAGGCGGACGGCGTGCGCCCGTCCCAGGAGGGCACCGGCGTCGCCAAGGACATCTTCCTGGTCGGCTCCGGCCTGGCCATCGCCGCCGACTCCGTGGCCAACCGCCCCGGCAAGCGCCGCAAGGCCGCCAAGAAGCGCGCCGCCCGCATCGAGGGCGCCCGCGACGCCAAGGTGCAGGCCATCCGCGACGCCCAGGACGAGAAGGTCGCCGCGATCCACGCCGCCCGTGAGGAGCAGGTCGCCGCGCTGCGCGAGGCCCGTGACGAGCTGAAGAAGCTGCGCAAGAAGGCCTGACGCCCCCGCCGCATGCCTGAGGGGCCCCGCCCGGACCACGGTCCAGGCGGGGCCCCTCACGCATGCGCCCGCCCACCGGGGCACGGCGGGCGGGCAGGCTCAGAGATCGATCTCGGTGGGGTGCAGCACGCGGCGCAGGAAGTCCTGGGTGCGCGGCTGCTGGGGATCGGAGATCACCGCGGCGGCCGGGCCGGCCTCCACCACGACGCCGCCGTCCATGAACACGACCCGGTCGGCCACCTCGCGGGCGAAGCCCATCTCGTGGGTGACCACGAGCATGGTCATGCCGTCGCGGGCCAGCTGACGCATGATCGCCAGGACGTCGCCGACGGTCTCGGGGTCGAGGGCCGAGGTGGGCTCGTCGAAGAGCATCAGCTGCGGGTCCATGGCCAGCGCACGGGCGATCGCCACGCGCTGCTGCTGACCGCCGGAGAGCTGGTCCGGGTAGCGGTCCTCGAGCTCGGCCAGGCCCACGCGGGCCAGCTGCCGACGGGCGACGTCCACCGCCTCGGCCTTGCCCCGCTTGAGCACCTTGAGCTGGGCCACGGTGCAGTTCTCCAGCACGGACAGGTGCGGGAACAGGTTGAACTGCTGGAACACCATGCCCACGTGCCGGCGCAACACGTCCAGGTCCACGTCCTCGTCCGTGACCGTGAACTCACCGACCGTGACGACGCCCGAGTCGGGCTTCTCCAGCAGGTTCACGCAGCGCAGGAGGGTGGACTTGCCCGAGCCGGACGGGCCGATCAGGCACACGACCTCGCCGGGGGCGACGTCGAGGTCGATGCCGCGCAGCACGTGGTTGGCGCCGAAGGACTTGTTGAGGCCGGCCACGTGCACGCCGGCGGCGTCCGCGGCGGCCACCGCGCCGAAGGATCCGGTGATGGGGTTCTGCTGGGCCATCTCAGTGCCCCTTCTTGGTCGAACGGGCCTCGAACCGGCGGGCCAACAGGGACAGCGGCACGGTGATCACGAGGTAGAACAGGCCGGCCACAAGGATCGGCGTCATGCCGGCGTCGAGGGCGGAGATGCCGTCGCGACCGAACTTGGTGAGCTCGTACTCGTGCGCGGCCAGGCCGAGCACGTAGACCAGCGAGGAGTCCTTGGTCAGGAGGATGACCTCATTGGTGAGCGGCGGCAGCACGATGCGGAACGCCTGGGGGATCACGATGGTGACCATGGCCCGCCACGTCGGCATGCCGAGGGACCGGGCCGCCTCCATCTGGCCGCGGGGCACCGCCTGCAGGCCGGCACGCAGGGTCTCGGCGATGTACGCGGCCGAGACCATGCCCAGGGCCACCATCACGACGACGGGGATCGGCCAGGACACCCCGAACGCGAAGGGCACCCCGTAGCCGAAGGCGAGGAACACCAGCAGCGCGGGGACGCCGCGGAAGAACTCCACGTAGGCGGTGGCCAGCCACCGGTACGGGCCGAACGAGCTCAGGCGCATGAGCGCGAGCACGATGCCGCCCAGCAGGCCGACGACGAACGAGGTGACCGTGTAGAACAGCGTGTTGCCCAGCCCCACGAGGATCACGTTGGGGAACATCGGGGCCACGGCGGGGAAGTTCAGGACGTTCTCGGCGAGCGCGCCCCAGTCGATGAGGACGGCCAGGACGACGAGGGCGAGGACGAAGACGGCCGCCTGGATGATCAGGGACAGCCGACGACGGCGGCGCGCGCGGCCGGGCTTCAGGGCCGGGGCGGGCGAGACGGGGGCCTGCGTGCTCATCGGTAGTCCTCCTGTGCCTGACCGAACCAGCGCTCCTGGAGCTCGGCCACGGTGCCGTCGTTGCGCAGCTCCTGCAGCGCGCGGTTCACGGCGGAGCCGAGCTGCGCCTTCTGCGGGCCGACCGCCATGCCGAGCTGCTCGCCCGTGGGCAGCGACTCGACCACCTCGAAGCGATCGTCGTCCTTGAGGGAGTAGAGCAGCACGGACTGGTTGCCCAGGGCGGCGTCCACGGTGCCGGCCTGCAGGGCCTGGATCTGCATGCCGCCGTCCTCGAACTGCACGGGGCTCAGGCCGTTCTGCTGGGCGTACTCGTCGCCGGTGGTCGCGGCCTGCACGCCGATCCGGCGGCCCTTCGCGGAGTCGATGCCGGTGATGCCGGAGCCCTTCTTCGCGACCAGGACGAGGTCGTCGTCGAGGTAGGGGAGGGTGAAGGCCATGACGCGCTGGCGGGCCTCGGTGATGGAGATCGACGAGGCGTTCACGTCGCAGCCAGTGAGCGAGGCACCCGACTCGATGGCCTCGAAGGAGGAGTCGATCACGTTCACCCCGAGGCCCAGCTTCTCCGCCACCGCCTCGACCAGCTGGATGTCGTAGCCGGTCAGCTCACCCTTCTCCTCGAACTCGAAGGGCGGGTAGGGGATGTCGGAGCAGACCGTCAGGACGCCGGGCTGGACGAGGCCGTACGAGGTGCTCAGGTCGTCGTCGGACACGATGCCGGCGGATCCGGCGTCGCCGCCGAGGACGGCGCAGCCGGTGAGCAGCGCCGCCGACGCGGTGAGCCCCACGGCGCCGAGGAGGCGGGAGTGGATGCGGGTCATGGAGTGCCTTCTGTGCCGCCGTCGGGAGGGGGCGGGTCGGAGGGAGCCGGCAGAGTGACGTGTTCCGCCGTGATTGGTGGTCATCGTAGTGGGTCGGGCGCCGTCGCGGGCGCCGGGAGACGGCTCGTCCCCCGGAGCGAGCCGATCGACCGGTGGCCCTCTCGCGACCCGCCTCCGCAGGCGAAAGCTGGCCCTGCGCTGTGGGGATTGTCAGGCTGGTCACATCGTCGTCACCCGGTCTGAGAGGTCTCTCATGCTCCGCCCCGCCGCCCCCGCTCGCCCCGCCACCCTGTCCCTGCTCGCGGTGGGCGCCCTCGCCCTCGTCGGCTGTGCCGGGGGCGGCGGCGAGGCCTCGTCCTCCGCGTCGGCCGACGCGTCCGAGTCCGCCCCGGCGGGGGCCGGCTCGGACCTCACGGCCGAGCAGGAGAAGCGCGTGGAGGCGCTCGAGGACGTCCTGCTCACCCCGGAGACCGCGCCCGACGGTGTGTTCACGGACATGGAGACCCAGGCCGGCGGCGGCGGCGAGCCGATCAGCACCAGCCTGAGCCTGACGGGCGTCACCCCCACGGGCGCCTGCGCGGACCTCATCGAGCAGATCAACACGCAGCAGGCGCCCGGGCTCGGCGGTGCGCTGACCCAGTACGAGGTGGACCCGGCCGCCGTCACCGGACTGGCCGGTTCCCAGGCCGGGGCGTTCGGCATGGTCGCGGTCACCGAGGACGGCACCGATCTGCTGGCGCCCTTCGGCGAGCTGGCCGACACGTGCGGCACGTTCGGCGACCCGGACGGCGTCGAGGCGGCCTTCACAAAGGTGCCCGGCGTGCCGGACGCGGCCCACATCGCTCTGGGGAACTCGGGCATGGACACGGCCCTGTTCACCATGACCGTCGGCGGCGTCACGGACGGGGACGAGCTCGTGTACCTCGGCATGGTGGGCCTCGACGAGGAGATCGCGGCCGAGACGCTGCGTGCCCAGGTCGAGGCGTTCGAGGCCCGGGAGCGCTGACCTGTCAGTCGTCGGGCCGGGACGTCGGCTCGAGGCGGGCGCCGTCGTCGGACACCGGGTCCGCGTGGAACGGGCTGCCCGAGCTGACGTCCTCCGGGTCCCGCCGCCCCGACTCGACCGCGAGGAGGCGCCCCTCCTCGGAGAGCAGGGGTGTGGCCTCGATCGTGAGGTCCTCGCCGGCGCGCACGGCGTCGGCCACGAGCCGGGCCAGGCGGCGGTTGCGGGCCTCGTACCGTTCGGAGGCCTCGAGCACCGCGGTGTGCCGCGTCGCCAGCTGGATCTCGACGGAGGCGTCGATGCCGACGGCCAGCTGGCGGGCACGCAGCACCTCCGCGTCGAAGGCGGCCCCGGCCAACAGCACGATGCACGCCACCCACGCGAGGGCGAGCACGCCGATCGCGGAGTTGATCCGCCCGACCACGGCGAACTGGCCGAACCGGTCCGTGATCCAGCCCAGGGCCATGGTGGCGCCGAAGAGCAGGACCACCACGGCCACGGCGCCGAGCGAGAGCGGGCGGTAGCGGGGCTGCCGGACGTTGGGCCCCAGGCGGTAGGCGAGGGTCACGATCAGGGCGATCACCACGAGGATGACCGGCCACTTCACCACGTTCCACGTCTGGACCGTCTCCTCCGGCAGGCCGACGGCCTGGCCGAGGCGCTGGGAGAGGTCCCCGCCGACGACCACCAGGACCGTGATCAGCACGGCGCCGAGCATGATGGCGAGCGTCTCGATGAAGACCACGAGGCGGAAGTGGAGGAAGGGCCGGCCCTCGCGGGTGTCGTGGATGCGGTGCATCGCCCGGTGGAACGCACCGACGGCGCCCGAGGCGGACACCACGGTGCCGACGGCCCCGAGGACGACGGCGCCGGTGCCGGGCCCGGCCGAGCCGAGGGTCAGGATCCATTCGCGGACGACGTCGGGCGTCAGCGACGGCCAGATCTCGGCGGCCAGGTGGGCCGCGGCGTCCACTGTCTCCTCTTCGACGCCCAGCAGCGAGACCACGGAGAGCAGGGCGATGACGGTGGGCAGCAGGGACAGCGCCCCGAAGAAGGTCATGGCGGCGGCCACATCCCAGACCTGCAGCTCGAAGAGCCGGTGCAGGGTGCGGCGCAGGACGTACAGCAGGGACACCCGCGGTCGGGTGTACGTGCGAAGGCGCCGGGGCGCCGCTGTGGAGCCGGCCATGGCACCAACGTACCGGCGCGCCGGGGAATAGCCCTGGTGCGTGGAGGGTTGAGCTATATAGACTCAACTTCGTCTGCGGCGGGAACGGCCCGCGGTCGACGGTTGTCCGACACCCCGGGACACGGGAGAGAAGGAGCCAGTAGTCCATGGATGCCAAGTTCACCACCAAGAGCCAGGAGGCGCTCTCGGCTGCGGCCATGAACGCCTCCACCGCCGGCAACCCCCAGGTCGAGCCGGCCCACCTGCTGAAGGCCCTGATGGACCAGCGGGAGTCCGTCGCCGTGGCCGTCCTGAAGGCCGCCGGGGCCGACCCCGACGCCGTCTCCACGGCGGCCTCCTCGGCCATCCGACGCCTGCCCTCCACCCAGGGCAGCACGGTGGCCCAGCCCCAGTTCTCGCGCGCCGCCCTGCAGGTCGTGCAGAACGCGCGCACCCAGGCCGAGCAGCGCTCGGACGAGTTCGTCTCCACCGAGCACCTGCTGCTCGGCGTGGCAGCGGACTCCGGCGAGGCCGGTGAGGCACTGCGCTCGAACGGGGCGAGCCTCGAGGCGCTCGCCGCCGCCCTGACCCTGGTGCGCGGCGACTCCCGCGTCACCACCCAGGACCCGGAGACCACCTTCCAGTCCCTGGAGAAGTACGGCACGGACCTCACCGAGCTCGCCCGCTCCGGCAAGCTCGACCCGGTGATCGGCCGCGACGCCGAGATCCGCCGTGTGGTGCAGGTGCTCTCGCGCCGCACCAAGAACAACCCCGTGCTCATCGGCGAGCCCGGCGTCGGCAAGACCG
>NZ_JALJRI010000111.1:0-35644 GCF_024519795.1 Micrococcus sp. Mcc89
CAGCGGGTCATTCCCTGGCCACCTATGGGCAGCTTTTCATGGCCGCTTACAGCCGTGCCAGGTCCACACTACTCAGCCAGGGCCCGGAGACCTCGGGCAGGTCCCGCCACGGGATCGAAGCACCTGTCCCGGTGGATGATGGCTTCGACCCTCGTGCGGTCATCGGCGAACGGCCGCCCCTGCCGGCCCGTGCAGGCGGGGAGCATCTGGAACCGGGACGTGTCTTCGAGGGCGCCAGCCGACCCTGGATTCATTGTCAGACACGCCCTAGGCCCGTCTGGCCCGAGGGTGAGCCGGACTCTGAACTGGGGGATGAAGAGCGGTCGTGCACCGGGGTCGGCCCCAGCGGCCACGACGACGGCGGCCCGCCGCCCTCCGTGCGGAGGGCGGCGGGCCGCCGTCGTCGTGGTGCCCGCGCGCGGGCGGTGTCCCGTGGATCAGGCCTTCGCGGCGATCTGACGGAGCACGTACTGCAGGATGCCGCCGTTGCGGTAGTACTCGGCCTCACCGGGGGTGTCGATGCGGACGACCGCGTCGAACTCGGTGACCCTGCCGTCCTCACCGGTGGCCGTGACCTTCACGGTCTTCGGCGTGGTGCCCTCGTTGAGGGCGGTGATGCCGGAGATGTCGAAGGTCTCGGTGCCGGTCAGGCCCAGCGAGTCGGCGTTCTCACCCTCCGGGAACTGCAGCGGCAGCACGCCCATGCCGATGAGGTTCGAGCGGTGGATGCGCTCGAAGGACTCCGTGATCACGGCCTTGACGCCCAGGAGCGCGGTGCCCTTGGCCGCCCAGTCACGGGAGGAGCCGGAGCCGTACTCCTTGCCGCCCAGGACCACCAGCGGGGTGCCCTGCTCGGCGTAGTTCTGCGCCGCGTCGTACACGTAGGCCTGCGGGGCGCCCTCCTGGGTGAAGTCGCGCGTGAAGCCGCCCTCCACGCCGTCGAGCAGCTGGTTCTTGATGCGGATGTTCGCGAACGTGCCGCGGATCATGACCTCGTGGTTGCCACGACGGGATCCGTAGGAGTTGAAGTCCTTGCGCTGCACGCCGTTCTCCAGCAGGTAGCGGCCCGCCGGGGTGTCCGACTTGAAGGAGCCGGCCGGGGAGATGTGGTCCGTGGTCACGGAGTCACCCAGCTTGAGCAGGACGCGGGCGCCGGAGATGTCCGACACCGGGTCCGGCTGCATGGTCATGCCCTCGAAGTACGGGGGCTTGCGCACGTAGGTGGACTTCTCGTCCCACTCGAAGGTGGAGCCCGAGGGGGTCTCCAGGGACTGCCAGCGCTCGTCGCCGTCGAAGATCGTGGCGTACTGCGAGGTGAACATCTCGGTGTCGATCGACGCGTCGATGATCTGCTGGACCTCGGTCGGGTCCGGCCAGATGTCCTTGAGGAAGACGTCGTTGCCCTCCGTGTCCTGGCCCAGGGCCTCGTTCTCGAAGTCGAAGTCCATGGTGCCGGCCAGGGCATAGGCGACCACCAGCGGCGGGGAGGCCAGGTAGTTCATCTTCACGTCCGGGTTGATGCGGCCCTCGAAGTTGCGGTTGCCGGAGAGCACCGCGGTCACGGACAGGTCGTTCTCCTGGATGGCCTCGGAGATCTCGGACTCCAGCGGGCCGGAGTTGCCGATGCAGGTGGTGCAGCCGTAGCCGACCACGTTGAAGCCGAGGTCGTTGAGGGACTCGCGCAGCCCGGACTTCTCGTAGTAGTCGGTCACCACGCGGGAGCCCGGGGCCACGGAGGTCTTCACCCACGGCTTGGACTTCAGGCCCTTGGCGACCGCGTTGCGGGCCAGCACGCCGGCCGCCATCATCACGGAGGGGTTTGACGTGTTGGTGCACGAGGTGATCGAGGCGATGGACACGGCACCGTGGTCCAGCTGGAACTGGCGGCCGTCCGGCATGGCCACGTCCACGAGCTTGGACGGGCGGCCCTCGCCGGCCTCGTCCTGCGTGGCGTAGTTGTGCAGGTCCTTGCGGAACTGGTCCTTGGAGTCGGTGAGCTCGATGCGGTCCTGGGGACGCTTCGGGCCGGAGATGGAGGGCACCACGGTGGACAGGTCCAGCTCGAGGTACTCGGAGTAGGCGACCTCGGAGGACGGGTCGTGCCACATCCCCTGCTCCTTGGTGTACGCCTCCACGAGGGCGACCTGCTCCTCGGAGCGGCCGGTCAGGCGCAGGTAGTCGAGGGTGACCTCGTCGATCGGGAAGATCGCGGCGGTGGAGCCGAACTCGGGCGACATGTTGCCGATGGTGGCGCGGTTGGCCAGGGGCACGGAGCCGACGCCCTCGCCGTAGAACTCGACGAACTTGCCGACCACGCCGTGCTGGCGGAGCATCTCGGTGATGGTCAGCACCACGTCGGTCGCGGTGGCGCCGGACGGGATGCTGCCGGTCAGCTTGAAGCCCACGACCCGCGGGATCAGCATGGACACGGGCTGGCCGAGCATCGCGGCCTCGGCCTCGATGCCGCCGACGCCCCAGCCGAGCACGCCCAGGCCGTTGACCATGGTGGTGTGCGAGTCGGTGCCGACGCAGGAGTCCGGGTAGGCGCGCAGCACGCCGTCGACCTCGCGGGTCATCACGGTGCGGGCCAGGTTCTCGATGTTGACCTGGTGGACGATGCCCATGCCCGGGGGGACGACCTTGAAGTCGTCGAAGGCGGTCTGGCCCCAGCGCAGGAACTTGTAGCGCTCGCCGTTGCGCTCGTACTCGATCTCCATGTTCCGCTCGATGGCGGCGTCGTTGCCGAAGGAGTCGATCTGCACGGAGTGGTCGATCACGAGCTCGGCCGGGGAGAGCGGGTTCACGCGCTCCGGGTCGCCGCCCAGGTCCTGGATGGCCTCACGCATGGTGGCCAGGTCCACGACGCAGGGCACGCCGGTGAAGTCCTGCATGATCACGCGCGCCGGCGTGAACTGGATCTCGGTGTCCGGCTGGGCGTTCGGGTCCCAGGCGGCCAGGGCCTTGATCTGGTCGGCGGTCACGTTGGCGCCGTCCTCGGTGCGCAGCAGGTTCTCCAGCAGCACCTTCAAGGAGTAGGGCAGCTTCTGCGCCCCCTCGACCTTGTTCAGACGGAAAATCTCATACTCGGCGCCCTTGACGTCCAGGACGCCCTTGGAGCCGAAGCTGTCGACGGTGGTCACGAGAGGACTCCTCTTCCCGCCCGGTTTCCTCCGGGCGCTCGTCCAGTGGGGGGTGGTCACCCGCGGCCGCGGACCGCGCCCCGTCCGGGACGGGCGTCGTCTGCGTCACAGGTGCCGCACTGCGTCCCAGGGTACCGCGCCGGTCCCGTGTGACGCGGGCATGGCGCGCGGCGGCCCGCAGGCCGCCACGCGGATGCCGGGTCAGATCTCGACGACGGCCGCGGCCGGGGCGCTCTGGGCGGCCGGCACCAGCACGGTCACCGACTCGAGGTGGTGGGTGTCCGGGTAGAGGTCGAACACGCGGGCGCGCTCCACCTCGTAGCCGCCGTCGCGCAGCCACGCCAGGTCGCGGGCGAACGAGGCGGGGTCGCACGAGACGTACACGATGCGGCCCGGCTCGAGCGCGAGGATGCGCTCGATCGCCCGCCGCCCCGCGCCCGCCCGCGGCGGGTCCAGGACGACGGTGTCCAGCGCGGCACCGCCGAGGCCGCCGTCCGCCACGGGACGCTCGGGGTACTTCAGCCAGCTGCCGAGCACCTTGTCCGTGGGGCCGTTGAGCACCGAGGCCTGCGGCTGGTCGTGCAGGTTGCGGCGGGCGTCCTTCGAGGCCTGGCGGGAGGCCTCCACCGAGTACACGCGGCCCTCGGGTCCCACGGCGTCCGCCAGGTACGCGCTGAACAGGCCGGCGCCGCCGTAGAGGTCGGCCACGACCTGGCCCGGCTCGACGCGCGCGTCCTCGAGCACCGCGTCCACGAGGGTGGCCGGGGCGTGCTGGTGGACCTGCCAGAAGCCGTCACCCGTGACGCGGAAGCGCTTGGTGCCGCCGCGCTCGGACTCCACGGTCTCCTCGACCCAGGTCTTGCCGGTGATGCGCTCGACCTTGACCGGCTGGAACTGCTTCGGGCCGGGCAGGGCCAGGCCGGTGGAGACGTCCACGCCGCACGCATTGGCCGCCTGGCGGATCCGGGTGCGCAGCCGGCCGAGCTTGACCTCGTCCGCCCGCGTCTGCGGGGTGGGCGTCACCAGCACGAGGGGGCGGGAGCCGGAGGCCGGCGTCGCGACGTCCACGCGGGCGGCTCCGGTGAAGTCCCAGTCCCACAGGGCGAGCGCATCGAGGGCCGGCACGCCGAGCGGCATGTTGCGCACGGGTAGGAGGGTCGCCGAACGGTAGGCGTGCATCGCGATGTGCCCCTGGGGGGTCACCGCGAACGCGTTCCGGGTCCGCCAGCGCTGGCCGGTGGGCTCGTCCTCGGAGCCGGCGAAGCACACCTCCGGCTCCACCGCGAGGTCGGCGATGCGGTGCACCGTGTCCCGGAAGACCTGGGCCTTGAGCCGGCGCTGGTGCGGGACCACGATGTGGCCGAACTCGGCGCCGCCCACGGGCGGGCGACCCGAGGCGTGGGCGCGCAGCATGTCCGCGAGCTTCCACTGGTGGATGCGGCGGAACTCGGAGGGCCGCAGCACCTCCACGACGTCGCCGCGCCAGAAGCGGGCCCCGTCCTCGGCCTCGGTCAGGGCCACCCGGACCTTCTCGCCGGGCACGGCGTGGCGCACGAAGACGACCCGCCCCTCGTGCCGGGCCACGCAGTGGCCGCCGTGGGCCATGGCCCCGACCTCCACCTCGATGGTCCTCCCGATCCCGGTGACGTCTGTGGACGTGTCGACGACTGCCATGTCTGGCTCCTCTCGCATCGCAGCGCGCTTCAGGTCTTGCCCTGAGCATCGACTGGTCAGATCATCATCATCCTTGCAGACCGATGCGGCTGTGTCGCCTCGATCGTGGGCGCGCCGTCGGACGGCGTCATCCGCCGCTCCCCGGGGGCGCCGGGGCGGTCAAGAGCCCTGGCCCTCGTGGACCTGCCACGGCACCGAGCCCACCATCACGCCCGGCTCCCGCTGCAGTCGCCGCGTCTGGCGGGTGGCGGTCCGGTTGTGCAGGAGCGTGCGCCAGCCCGGCCGGACCACGTACTCCGGGATGAACACCATGGTCAGGTCCCGCGGGGAGCGGCGTCGGTGCTCGCGCACATGCCGCACCAGGGGGGCCACCGTGTCGCGGTAGGGCGAGGCGATCACGGTGAGCGACATCGGCAGGCCGGCACGCTCCCAGGCGTCGATCACCTCCAGGGTGGCGGCGCGCTCGGCGTCCACGACGACGGCCTCGAGGGAGGACGGCCGCGACGCGCGGGCGTAGGCCAGCGCCCGCAGCGCCGGCCGGTCCAGCGTGGTCACGACGACCACCACGTGGACCCGCGAGGGCAGGGCCCGCGCGTCGTCCTGGGGGTCCGGTGCGAGCTCGCGGTCCACGTCCGCGTAGTGGCGGCGGATCCGCCCCATCACCAGCGAGCCGAGCACGATCGCCAGCAGCGCCACCCACGCGCCCTGCGTGAAGCGGGTGACCAGGACGACGACGCCCGCCAGCGCCGTGACCACCCAGGCCACCGCCGTGATGATCAGGCGCAGCCGGACGGCCGCGCGGGCCCGGGCGCCCGGTGTGTGCACGAGCCGGCGGCGCCACAGCCGCAGCATGCCGGCCTGCGCGAGCGTGAAGGCCAGCAGCACGCCGATGACGTAAAGCTGCACGAGCAGGGCGGTCCGGGCCTCGAAGAACAGCACGAGCGAGAGGGCCACGGCCCCCATCCCGAGGACGCTCCACGTGTGCACCAGCCGGTCGCTGCGGACCCTCAGCTGCCGGGGCAGGTAGCCGTCCTCGGCCACGCGCGCGGCCAGGGCGGGGAACGAGCGGAACGCCGACTTGGCCGCGAACAGCAGGAGCAGGGCGGTGGCCGCGATGGTGGCGACGGACAGGATGCTGCCCGGGCCGTACACGGTGTCCGCGAGCTGGGCGAGCACGGGGGCGGGGGCGCGGTCGGGCGTGACCTCGGCACCCGCGGCGTCCCGGAGGTTCTCCAGCTCCAGCCCGACGACGACGCCGGTGCGCTGAGCCAGGTGCATGACGCCCACGGTCAGCGCGCCGAGGGTGAGGGCCATCACGGTGAGCACCCACCGCACCGTGGGCACGGCCGGCCGGGCCATCAGGCGGGTGCTCGAGACCGGCACCTCGACGCCGGTGAGCAGCACCGATCCCGCGCTGAACGCGCGCAGGGCGAGCAGCGCCGTCGCCACGGTGCTGACGGTCCCGCCGACCCCGGCGCCCTCCTGCGTCCAGCCGGCCGTCGGCGCCGCGCCGAGCAGCCCACGGCCCTCCTGCCACAGGCCCGCCAGGACGAGCAGCGCGGTCAGGGCGACGAACACGCTCACGAGCACGGGCAGCACCCACCGGGACAGCCGCACCCCGCGGAGCGCGGCCAGCAGTACGCCCACGAGCGCGGCCGAGGCCACCAGCACGCGGCTGCCGACGGTGAGTCCGGGGGCCAGCGCCGCCACGAAGTGGGCGAAGGCGGCCACGGAGACCGCGGCGGTGAACACGAAGTCCAGCAGGAGCGCGGCCGAGGCGACGACGCCGGCCCTCGGGCCCAGCTTCATGCCGGCCATGTGATAGATGCCGCCGTGCGGAACGGCGGCGACCGCGGCGCGGAAGGACACGACGATGAGCAGCATCACCGCGACGACGGCCCAGCCGACGGCGGGTCCGAGCGCGAGCGCGGACGTGCCGGCCGCGACCAGGGTGAGGATGACCTCGTCCGGGGCGTAGGCGAGGGAGGACAGGGCGTTCGACGACGTCACGGGCAGCGCCCGCCACCGGTTCATGCGGGGCTCGTCGGCGGCGTGCGACGTCACGGGGCGACCGAGGAGGCCGCGGCGCAGGAGGGAGGACAGCGTGGCCACCGCACCACGGTACCCCCGCCGGGCCCGGACGCCGCGGCGACGCGGATGCTCCCGGACGTGCCCGCCGGATGCGAGGATGGAGCGCGCGTCGGCTCCCCGGCGCACGGAGCACCGCACGAGAGGCAGGGACGGGCATGGCCCACTACGTGATCGTCGGCGGCGGACGGGTGGGCACCCGGTTGGCGGCCGCGCTGGACGCGGCCGGTCACGGCGTCGCCCTCGTGGACCGCGACCCGCGGACCGTGGAGGGGCTGGCCCCCGGCTTCTCCGGCGAGCTCGTGGCCGGCGTGGGCTTCGACCGCTCCGCGCTGCTCGCCGCCGGCATCGACCGCGCGCAGGGCCTGGCGGCCGTGACCGCGGACGACAACACGAACATCATCGCCGCCCGCGTGGCCCGCGAGACCTTCCACGTGGACCACGTGGTGGCGCGCATCTACGACGCCGACCGGGCCCGGCTGTACCAGCGCCTCGGCATCCCCACGGTCGCCTCGATCCAGTGGACGGCCGACCAGGTGCTGCACCGGCTGCTGCCGGCCGGCACCGCCGACGCGGAGCACCGCGACGCCTCCGGCCGGCTGCTCGTGACCGAGCTGGTCCCCCACTCTTCGTGGTGGGGCCGTCGGCTGACCGACGTCGAGTCCACGGTGGGGATGCGCATCGCCTACCTCACCCGGCTCGGCGACGGCCAGCTGCCCCGGCCGGGCGACCGCCTGCAGGAGGGCGACGTGCTGCACGCCGTCTACCCGGTGGACCGCCGGGACCAGGTGGAGGCCGCCCTGCAGGGCGAGGCACGCGTGCCGGACGGCACGGACGAGGACGAGGAGGGACGGGCATGAGGGCCGTCATCGCCGGAGCCGGCGCCGTGGGCGCCTCCATCGCGCGGGAGCTGCACGCGCACGGCCACGAGGTGGTCGTCGTCGAGGCGCGCACGGACGCGGCCCGCAAGGCCGACGTCGGCGGCGCACGCCTCGTCCTCGGGGATGCGTGCGACCTGACCGTGCTCGAGCAGTGCGGCGCCCTGGAGGCGGACGTGCTCGTCGCGGCGACCGGCGACGACCGGGTCAACCTCGTGTGCTCCCTGCTGAGCCGCTCGGAGTTCGGCGTCGGCCGCACCGTGGCCCGCGTCAACAACCCGCTCAACGACTGGCTCTTCGACGAGTCGTGGGGCGTGGACGTGGCCGTGTCCACCCCCTCGATCATGACGGCGCTCGTGGAGGAGGCCGTGGAGACCGGGGACCTCGTGCGCCTGCTCAGACTGGAGGCCGGCGGCGCGGCGCTGTCCGAGTTCCGGGTCCCGGCGGAGCACTGGCTCGAGGGCCGGCGCATCGGCACCGTGTCCTGGCCGCAGGAGGCTCCGCTCGTGGCGGTCGTGCGCGACGGCGCCCCCCGGCAGGCGTCGGCGGACGAGGTCCTGGAGGTGGGCGACGAGCTCTTCTTCCTGGCCGCCGGCTCCGCCGAGCCGGCCCTGCGTCGCCTCCTCGTCGGCGAGGGCCGCGCTCAGGGACGCTCGGAGGCGGCGGAGTCTGCCGGCACGCCGTCGTCCTGACCGGGCGAGCTGACGGACCAGGCGAGCCAGAGCCCCAGGGCATAGAGCGGCAGGCCCATCACCAGGCGGGCCACCCCGAGCGCGGTGACGGCGTCCCCGAGGTAGAGGGGCACCTGCACCGCCAGGCGCAGCGCGAACACGGCCACGAGGATCCAGGTGGCCGCGGCGTAGGCGCGGCGCCGACGCCGGTGGGCCCGCCAGCGGGTGCCCTCGGCGCGCACGAGGCCGAGCACCAGGCCCGCCGCGGGCCAGCCCACGAGGACGGACACCGCGAACGCGAGGCCGTAGGCGGCGTTGGTGACGAAGCCCCACAGGTAGTAGTCGCGGGCCTGGCCGGTGGTCAGGGAGACCACGACGGACAGGACGACGACGGCGAGGCCGGCCAGCACCTGGACCGGCGACTGGCGCTGGACGAGGCGCGCGACGCCCAGCACGAGTGCGACCGCGACGGCCGCCACGCCGGAGGGCCACACCTGCTGGGTGGCGACGTAGCCGACCATGTAGACGAGGGTGGGCAGGGAGGCCTCGACGATGCCGCGCCAGCCACCGACGCTGCCCAGCGCGTCGAGGCGGCCGCGCTCGTCCAGGCGGGCTCGAGACGGCAGGGGGCCGGCCCCGTCCGGGGCGGCGGTGACGGGGCCACGCGGCTCGGTCATGGGCTCTCCTCTCGGGGCCGTGCTCAGCGCGTGGCCTCGGGCGCGTCGACCAGGTCGAACTCGGGGTTGTGCAGGGTGGGCACGCCGTCCATCTGGGTGACGCGGCCGCGGACCGTCAGCCACTCCCCCGGCATGACACCGGGCACGCGGCGCCGCCCGTGCCAGACCAGCTGCAGCGTCTCCGCGGGCGCCATGCTCCCGGGCGCGGGCAGGCGGTCGGCCAAGACCGCGCGGAAGACGGTCGCCTCGTCCGCGCCGGGCAGTGTGACGGAGGCGATGACGCCGCGGCGCTCGATGCGGCCCGCGGCGCCGGTCGGGCGGGCTGCGACGGCGGGGCTCACCGGGTCTCCGTGATCTCCGGACCGCGCTCGGGCAGCGCGGTGGCCTCCGGTGCCGCGCCGTCCCCCGGGCCGGCGGCGGTGTCCGCGAGCACGTCCCGGCCCTCGTCCGGGGCCGGGCGGCGACGCTGCAGCGGGCGCGCGTTGGGAGGCGGACGCAGGGGCAGCAGCTCGCGCGGCGGGAGCGGCTCGTCGCCCCGCACCACGACCAGGTCGGAGAACACCTGTTCCAGCGGCTCGGCGGCCTCCGGCTGGAAGGCGGCCTCGCCGTGGAACACGCCGCGGACGAACCAGCGCGGACCGTCCACGCCCACGAACCGGGCGACGTTCCACCCCGGCGAGCCGTCCGGCAGCGCCGCCGGCACGCGCGTGAGGATCTCGATGCCGAAGCGGCCGGTCTGCTCCTGCACGGTCGCGTGGGCGGTGGTCGACAGGGAGTCGTGCAGCTCGGCGCGCAGGTCGTCCCACAGGCCCGTGCGGCGCGGGGCGCTGAACGCCTGGACCTGCAGCGCCGAGCGGCCGAGGCTGACGGTGGCGGCGACGATCCGCTTCGTCGCGTCCTCGACGTCGAGGCGCAGCTTCATGCCCTGGACCGCCCGCAGGCGCAGCGACCCCAGGTCGATCATGCCGGCGGGATCCGGGCGGGTGGCGACGTCGTGCGGACCGACGTCGGCTGCCTCCGGCGCGGCGGCGATCTCGAGGTCGCGCTCCTCCAGCAGCTCGGCCGGCAGGCTGACCTGCTCGTGGCGCACGGTGCGGTTGCGTCCGAAGATCACGACGTCCTCCCAGGGGTGGTGTCGGCGGTGAAGCCGCCGGTCGAGCCGAAGCCGCCGGCCCCGCGTTCGGAGTCGGGCAGCGCGTCCACGGGCTCGAAGCGGGCCCGCACGACCGGCTGCAGCACGAGCTGGGCGATCCGGTCGCCGCGGCGCAGCACGATCGGCTCGGTCGGGTCCAGGTTGATCAGGGGCACCTTGATCTCGCCGCGGTAGCCGGCGTCGATGGTGCCGGGGGCGTTGACGACGCTCAGGCCGTGGCGGACCGCGAGGCCCGAGCGGGGGTGCACGAACCCCGCGTGGCCCTCCGGGATGGCCAGCGCCACGCCGGTCGGCACGAGGGCACGCTCACCCGGGGCCAGGGTCACGTCGACGGCGGTGCGCAGGTCCGCGCCCGCGTCGCCCGGCTGCGCGTAGGCGGGCGGGGCCAGGCCCGGATCGAGGGCGTGCAGGGGCACGGGCAGCTCGGCGGAGTCGGTCACGAGGCCCGACCCTACACGAGCACCCGTCGGCCCGGGGCCGCGTCGAGGCGGCCGGGCGGGCGCCCTCACCGGTGCCGCGCGGCGGGACCGGAGTCCGGATGTGGGAAGCTGGGACCCATGCGTGATCCCCAGCAGCACCCCGTCGCCGATGCCTCCCGCCGCGCCCCCGAGGGCGCTGCGGCGGGACCCGATCCGGTCCTGTTCGAGGAGCGGTTGACGCCCTCCCCGGGGGTCTGGGCCGTGGCGCTCATGCTGGCGGCGCTGACGATACTCGTGTTCGCGCCGATCGACCTCGGGGTGGGCATCGCGGCCGCCGTCGCGTTCTTCGCCGTCGAGGTCCTGATCCTGGTGGCCACCACCCCGCGCATCGTGGTGCGCGAACGCACCCTCCAGGTGGGCCGCGCCAGCATCGAACGGCACCACGTCGGTCAGGTCACGGGGTATCGCGGCGAGGACGCCCGGGCCCAGCGCGGCCCGCTGCTGCACGGGCTGGCCTTCGTGAACGTGCGCGGCTGGATCGCGCCCGTCGTGCGGATCCAGCTGACCGACGAGCGCGACCGCACACCCTACTGGCTGACCAGCACCCGGCGTCCGGAGGAGCTGGTCGCGGCCCTCGGCGGGACCATGGCCCGGCAGGAGGGGACGGCCGAGGGCCGCTGACCGCCCCGGCGGCGGGGGCTCAGCCCTCGCAGTCGGTGCAGTAGATCAGGCCGTTCTTCTCACGCGCGGCCTGCGAGCGATGGCGGACCAGGAAGCAGGAGGCGCAGGTGAACTCATCCGACTGGGCGGGCAGCACCCGCACCATCAGCTCTTCACCCGAGAGGTCGGCGCCGGGCAGCTCGAACCCCTCGGCGGCCTCCGCTTCGTCCTCGTCCACGACGGCGGACTGGGTGTCCGTGCGCCGTGCCTTCAGCTCCTCGATGGAGTTCTGGCTCAGCTCTTCCTCGTTCTTGCGAGGGGCGTCGTAGTCAGTGGCCATGGGGTTTCACGCTCCGCTGGTGGGGGACGGCACCGGGACCGGTGCCGGCACTGCGCAGGCGGCGTCGTGGGCGGGCCACGCATCACCGGCCTGCGCCGTTGCGCGTAGATTGTGCACCATGGCCGAACCCGTGCCAAATGTTGACCGGCATGCTCGCCCAGGGCGGATTCGCGCGGGCGCGCGCCCCTCGCCCGGGCCGTGGTCTGCGGCCCGGCGGCTAGGATCGGGGCATGCCCGGCCGGGCGTCCGCATGCCCGGTGACCAGAACACGATGTGGGAGGGACCACCGCCATGGCAGAGCTGCGACTGACCGGACCCACCGAGGACGGCGACGCGCTGCGTTTGTCGGGGCCCGAGGGCGAGGAGCACACGCTCCCCCTCTCCCCCTATCTGCGCCGGCTGGTCATCGAGGGCGCCGCGCCCGAGGACGGGCGACCGGCCGAGGACGGCCCCGCGGCCTGGCACGACATGACGGAGATGGACGTCCCCGGGGCGGACGACGAGGACGCCGAGGGACCGGTGGACGCGGCGACGCACGCCGACGATGCCGCGGAGGAGGACGAGCGGGCTCCCGAGGCGCCCTCCGGCCCGGCCCGGCCGGACGAGGACCTCGCGCTCACCCCGCGGATCGACCCGCGGCCCGTGGCCGACGACTCGACCGCGGACGGACCGACCCCGGCGCCGCTGACCGACCAGGAGTCCGTCAAGGCCGCCGCGACCCAGGAGGCCGTGCCCCTCACCCCCCGGGAGATCCAGCAGCGCATCCGTGCGGGCGCCTCCGTGGAGCAGGTGGCCCGGGAGAGCGGGAACGCGTTCTCGCGCATCCGCACCTACGGTCACCCCGTCTTGGCCGAGCGCGACTGGATCGCCCGGCAGGCCCGCGCCGTCGAGGTCTGGGTCGGCGGGCCCGACCTCTACTCGGACCTCGTCCAGGACGGCGGCCCCACGACGCTCGGTGAGCTCGCCGCGCACCGGCTCGCCGAGCTGGGCGTGGACGAGGCGAGCCTCGAGTGGGACGCGTGGCGCGAGGACCAGGCCGGCTGGACCGTGGCCGCCCGGTTCGCCGTGTCCGGTGCGGGGAGTCTGCCCACCCGCGAGGAGCCGCCGGCGCTCTGGACGTTCCGCCCGGCCGGACGCCACCTCGAACCCGAGAACGCCTGGGCCCGCGCCCTGTCCGAGGCGGAGGCCTGGGACCTGGTCCCCCGCGCCCCCGCGGCCGAACCGGTGACGGACGACGTGGACGCCGAGGACGCCGTGACCCCCGCGGGTGCGCACTCCCCGGCCGCCGACCGCGACGCCGATCTGCTGGAGATCCTGCGGGTGCGCCGGGGTCAGCGTGTGGGCGCGGACCTGGAGTCGGACGACACGCTCGCGCACCTGATCGCCCGCGAGCACCAGGACCGGAGTCGGCGCGAGGCCGCCCAGGCGCCCGAGCCGCTCGCCCCGGTCGACGCCGAGGGGGCCCTGACGACCGCCGACGACGCCCCGGGCATCGACGAGCCGGAACCGGCCGCCGAGACCGACCGCGCCGAGGACACTGCCGCAGACGTCGCGGACGCGGAGGTCGCGGACGCGGGTGTCGAGGACGAGGGGGCGGAGCCCGCGCCTCGCGAGCGTGCCGCGCGCCCTGCCATGCCGGCCGTCACGCCGCGCCCCCGGGCCCGCTCGGCCGCTCGCCGCGCGTCCGTGCCCAGCTGGGACGAGATCGTCTTCGGCCGCAAGGGCGACTGACCCCGGCCCGGCCCCGGCCGCGGGGCGGGCTCAGCGGTGCCAGGTGAGCAGCGGGACCTCCCGCTCGGCGCGCGTGGGCGCGCCGTGCTGGCCCACCATCTCGAAGGCGTGCGGGGGCACCCGCCGGCCGTCGTAGAGGGCAAGATCCCCGTGCACGGCGACGAGCAGATCCCCGATGCGGGCACGGACCCGGTCCTCGACGACGGCGCCGAACCAGCCGGCGTCGACGGCCTCGTCCCGCGTGAGCACCCACGCGTGCGCCCCGTAGCGCTCGGCCCAGGTGCGCCGCACCCTCTCGCGCACGTCCGGACCCGCGTCGGATCGGAAGTGCAGCTGCACGAGGCGGGGCTCCCCCGCGGTGTGCGCGATCCCCTCGAGCAGCGCGGGGTCGGCGAGCTCCCCGGCCTCGTCCAGGGCGGCGTAGTCCACGCGGCGCGACGGCGGCACGTCGACCATGCCGTGGTCGCCGGTGGCGAGCACCACCGTCCCGGCGGGCACGCGGTCCACCAGGCGCCGCACCGCCGCGTCGATCTCATCGAGGGCGTGCAGCCACCGGTCCGAGCCCACGCCGTCCCGGTGGCCGGCCTTGTCCAGCTCGTTGACGTAGAAGTAGACGAGCGTGGGCACGCGGGCGTCCTTCAGCACGCGTTCGACGGCCTGGGCGCGGGCGATCAGGGCGCGGCCGGCCACGAACCGGCCGCCACGCAGCCCCGCCCGTGTCAGGGCCGAACGCTCGAAGGCGGGCAGCGAGACCGTGACGGCGTCCACGCCGGCCGCGGCGGCGCGCTCGAACACGGTGGGCTTCGGCTGCCACCCCACCGGGTCGGTGGCCTCGTCCCAGCCGCCCAGCTGGTTGATCACCACGTCCCGGTCCGGGTCGAGCACGTCGTAGCCGGCCACGCCGTGCTCCCCGACGTCCAGCCCGGTGCCCAGGCTCGTGAGGGACGCGGCCGTCGTGGTGGGCACGGCCGCCTCGAGGACGCGGCCGCCGTCGGCCATCGCCGAGCGCAGCGTGGGGGCGTGGCCGCCGAAGCGCTTCAGGAGGGACCGTCCGAGGCCGTCCACCAGGGCGACGACCACGCGGCGGCCCGCCGGGACCGCGAGCGCGTTCTCACAGCCCGGGACACCGAGGGCGGCCGCGGCGGAGGTCAGGACGGAGCGCAGGGCACGGTCGGCGGGGACCACGCCGTCGGGGAGGGCGGGCCCCGTCACGTGGTGGCCGCCAGGTGGGCGCGGCGCAGGGCCCGGGCGAAGGCCAGGGCGCCGTCGACGGCCCCCTGCCCGTCGGCGTCGGCGGCGACGCGGATCACGAGGTCCTCGCGGGTGGCGGTGCCGGTGTAGCCGTGGTCGAGGTCGCACTGGGGGTCGGCGCAGCCGGCGGGCTGCAGGTCCAGTCGCTGGCCTCCGGCCCACATCAGCCCGAGGGTCATCTCGGCCACGGGGTCGGACGGCCGGAAGCGGGCGGGGTCGGCGTGGCCGGTGGTCAGGACCACGGAGCCGAGGGCGCGGACCGGGACCATCTCGGTGGAGACCTGGGCGAGGACCGCCTGGCCGGCCGGGTCGGCGGCGTGGTCGTCGAGGTGGACGGCCAGCAGGGTGTCCCCGGCGAGCACGAGGGCCGTGATGTGCCGGTGGATCTCCTCGTAGTCGAAGTGCGTGTCCACGTGGACGAGGTGCGCGTCCGGGGTGCGGCCTTCGAGCTCGAGGGCGATGGCGTGCGCCACGAGGTCCGGGTAGAAGCCGGCGCGGACGAGTGAGGCGTCGAGGCCGCCGCTGCCGTCCAGGGTGCGGGCCTCGCGCTGCCGGCCCTCGGCCTCGGGGGCGTCGGGGCGGTGGTCGGGACGGCCTGGCTCGTGACTCCTGCGGAACGGGCTCATGTCCCCCATGCTACGGGTCCGGCGCCGGGCCGTCCGGGCCCGCTGTGGACGGCCCGGTCAGCGGCCGCGCAACGCGCGCCGGGCCGAGTCGGTGCGGCGGGCCGCGTTGGCGACGTGCACCTCGGCCTGCAGCACCGTCACGCCCTCGGGGGCGGCCAGCACGGGCGCGAAGCGCAGGCGGGCGACCTGCGGCAGGTCGTCCTTGAGGACGCTGACGCGGCCCACGAGGTCCTCCAGCGCGGCGAGGTCGACGGAGGGCACCCCGCCGGTGCCGCGCAGCTTCACGGCGGCGCGGGGGGCGCGGACCATGCGGGCCACGTCCCGGTCCGTGAGCGGGGGCACGCGGTGCACCCAGTCCCCCAGCAGGTCCGTGGCGTCGCCGGCGATGCCGAAGGAGACCACGGGGCCCAGCAGCGGGTCCTCGAGCGCCGTGAGCATGCAGGCCTGGCCGGCGGGGGCCATGGCCTGGACCTCGAGCTCGCGCACGCCGAACGGCGCGAGCAGACGGCGCATGTGCTCGACGTTGCGGCGCAGGGAATCGGCGTCCACCACGTTCAGGCGGACGCCGCCCAGGTCGAGTCGGTGCCGCAGGTGGGGGTCCACGGCCTTGAGCGCCACGGGGAAGCCGAGCCGCTCGGCGGCCGCCACGGCCTCGTCGGCGGTCTCGAACCGGGCCGAGGGCAGCACGGTGATCCCGTAGTGGCCCAGCAGCGTCTCGGTCTCCTCGTCGGAGAGCCGGACGAGTTCGGTGCCCTCGGCACGCGCGGCGGCCGCCTCCACGAGCTCCTCGGCCTCGTGCGGGTGCAGGCCGGTCGGCTCGAGCGGCTCGCCGACCTCCTGGCGGCGCCAGTGGACGTAGTCCGCGAGCGCGCCGAGCACGGTCATGGCCTGCTGCGGCGACGGGTAGAAGGGCAGGCCGGGCTGCAGGGAGCCGGGCTCGGCGTCGTCACCCACGGGCCCGGTGGCGCCGAGCGTGGCGCCGCGGTAGCGCGGGGAGACGACGTCGGTCAGGCAGCCGAGCACGGGGATGCGGGCGTCCCGGGTCGCGTCCGCGAGGGCGTGGGCCAGCCGCTCCGGCTCGTCGTCCGCCTGGTGCAGGCCGAGGCGGGCCAGCACCACGACGGCGTCGGCCTGCTCGTGGCGGACGGCGTCCCGGACGGCGGAGACCAGCGTCTCGGCGGGCGGGGCGATGCCCTGTTCGCTGCCGACGAGGCCGACGGTGGCCGTGACCTCCAGCCCGGCCTCGGCCGCGGCGTCGCGGCCCAGCCGGTCCAGGGCGAGCGAGTCGGCCACGAGGACGACGCGGTGGCCCGTGGGCAGCGGCTGGCTGGCCACGGCCATGAGGATGTCGAGCATGGCCTCGTGCGTGTGGGCCTCGAGCACGCCGGTCTGGTCGAGCATCGAGTCCACGGCGCCCTCGGGGGCCTGGGTGGTGCGGGTCTCGTGGCCCGGGGGCAGGAAGCGCCCGGTGACGTCGGAGCGGACCACCACGACGGGCTTGGTGCGGGAGAGCCGCCGGGCGATGCGGGAGAACTTGCGCGGGTTGCCGAACGACTCGAGGTACACGCCGACGGCGGCGGTGTGGGGGTCCGCCTCGAAGAACTGCATGGCGTCGTTGCCCGAGACGTCCGCACGGTTGCCGGCGCTGATCGAGGTGGAGATCCCCACCCCGCGGCGCTTGACGCCGGCGGAGACCATGGCGCCGACGGCGCCGGACTGGCTGAACAGGCCGACGGGGCCGCGCTGGGCCAGGCCCGGGGACGGGGAGGCGTTGAGGCGGATCGCGGGGTCGGTGCGGACCAGGCCGGCCGAGGCCGGGCCGATCACACGCATGCCGTGGGCGCGGGCGCGGGAGACCAGGCGGCGCTGGGCCTCGAGCCCCTCGGCGCCGGCGTCGGCGTAGCCCGAGGTGAGGACCACGAGGCCCTGGGCCCCGGCCGCGGCGGCCTCGGGGATGAGGGCCTCGACCTCGTCGGCGGGCACGGCGACGACGACGAGGTCGACCGGCTCGCCGATGTCGGCCAGGGAGCGGTGGGCGGTGAGGCCCTGGACGTCCTCGGCGGCGCGGTTCACGGCGTGGACGGCTCCCGTGAAGCCCGCCTCGAGGACGTGGCGCAGCACGAGCGAGCCGACGGCCTGCGGATCGCGGGAGGCGCCGACGACGGCCACGGACGCGGGCTCGACCAGCTCGGCGACGCTGCGGGACTCGGCGCGGTGCTCGCGGGACTCGACGACGGCGCGCCACCGGGCGGTGGGGTCGATGGGGAACTCGACGGCCACGACGCCGTCCTCGAACCGGCGGGTCACCTCGAAGCCGGACTCCTGGAACACCGAGAGCATCTTGCGGTTCTCGGGCAGGACCTCGGCGGTGAAGCGGCGGATGCCGTTCTCGCGGGCGGCCACGGCCAGGTGCTCCATGAGGATGGAGCCCAGCCCGCGGCCCTGCGCGGCGTCGGAGATGTTGAAGGCGACCTCCGCGGCGTCGGAGTCCCCGTAGCGGTCGTAGCGGCCCACGCCCAGCAGGCGGCCGCCCCGGGTGATCACGAACGCCACCCGGTCCCGGTGGTCCACGTGGGTGAACCGGTCCAGGTCCTTGGCGCTCAGCTCGGACTTGTACGTGAAGTAGCGCAGGTAGATGGAGTTCTCGGACTGCCCGGCGTGCATGCGCTGCAGCTCGGCGGCGTCCTCGGGCGAGATGGGCCGCAGGTGGGCCGTCGCACCGTCACGGAGCACCACATCGGCCTCCCAGTGGGAGGGATATCCGCGGACGGCTTCGGTCTCACCCATAGGATCACTGTAGACAATCCCCGACGCCGTGAGGACTCCCCGACCACCATGATGGCCCGTTCATCCCGTTCCCGCCCCGCCGAGCAGGACGCCCCGCGCCCGCTGCCGCTGGAGCAGGAGAACATCGTCGACGTCGACGTCTCCGAGGAGATGGAGGCGTCCTTCCTCGAGTACGCCTACTCGGTGATCTACTCGCGCGCCCTGCCGGACGCGCGCGACGGCCTCAAGCCGGTGCAGCGGCGCATCCTCTACATGATGGCCCGCATGGGCCTGCGCCCGGACCGCGGCCATGTGAAGTCCGCCCGGGTGGTAGGCGAGGTGATGGGCAAGCTGCACCCCCACGGCGACGCCGCGATCTACGACGCGATGGTCCGCCTCGCCCAGCCGTTCTCCCTGCGTCTGCCCGTGGTGGACGGGCACGGCAACTTCGGCTCGCTCGACGACGGCCCCGCGGCCCCGCGCTACACGGAGGCCCGCATGGCCCCGGCCGCCCTGGCGCTCACCGCGGACCTCGACGAGGGCACCGTGGACTTCGTCCCCAACTACGACAACCAGCTCCAGCAGCCGGCCGTGCTGCCCGCCGCCTACCCCAACCTGCTTGTCAACGGCACCACCGGCATCGCCGTCGGCATGGCCACGAACATGGCCCCGCACAACCTGCGCGAGGTCGTGGCGGGCGCGCGCCACCTGCTCGCGGACCCCGAGGCGGACCTCGAGGCGATCATGGCCCACATCCCCGGCCCCGACCTCCCCTCGGGCGGCCGGATCGTGGGGCTCGACGGCGTCCGCGACGCCTACGCGACCGGCCGCGGCACGTTCCGCATGCGAGCCGCTGTCGCCGTGGAGCAGGTCTCCGCGCGTCGCACCGGCCTGGTCGTCACCGAGCTGCCGTACGGCGTGGGCCCCGAGAAGGTCATCGAGCGGATCAAGGCCGGCGTCGACGCGAAGAAGCTCAGCGGCATCGCCGACGTCGTGGACCTGACGGACCGCAAGAACGGGCTGCGCCTGCAGATCGAGCTCAAGTCCGGGTTCAACCCCCAGGCCGTGCTGGCCGCCCTGTACCGGCACACCCCGCTCGAGGAGACGTTCGGGATCAACAACGTCGCGCTCGTCGACGGGCAGCCGCAGACCCTGGGCCTGCTGCCCCTGCTGCGGGTCTACGTGGACCACCGTCTGGACGTGGTGCGGCGCCGCACGGGGCACCGCCTCGGCAAGCACCGCGATCGTCTCCACCTCGTCGAGGGCCTGCTGCTGGCGCTCGTGGACATCGACGAGGTCATCGAGATCATCCGTTCCTCGGACGACACCGCGGCCGCGCGCACCCGCCTCATGGGCGTCTTCGACCTCACCCAGGTGCAGGCCGACCACATCCTGGAGCTGCGGCTGCGCCAGCTGACGAAGTTCTCCCGCATCGAGCTGGAGGCCGAGCGCGACGAGCTGCAGGCCGCGATCGCCGAGCTCGAGGCGATCCTCGCCTCCGACGCGCGGCTGCGCGAGGTGGTCTCGGCCGAGCTGCAGGCCGTGGCCGACGAGCACGGCGACGACCGGCGCACGGTCCTGCTCGAGGCCGAGACCGCCGCGGCCCCCGCCGCCGGGCCCGCACCGTCCGGGCCCACCCCCGCCGGCGCCGCGGAGGCCGGGGCGGACCTGATGGTCCCCGACACGGCGTGCTGGGCCCTGCTCTCCACCTCCGGACGCCTGCTGCGCACCGCGGACCGCACGCCGATCGCCCCGCAGGGCCGGCGCCGCAAGCACGACGCCTTCACCTCCGTGGTCCCGACGACGGCCCGCGGCGAGATCGGGGCCCTCACCTCCGCCGGCGCGCTGCACCGCCTCCAGGCGGTCGACCTGCCGGCGGCCGGCGAGCCGTCCGCGGCCCCCGCGATGACCGCGGCCGTCCCCGTCGCGGAGCTGGTGCCCCTGGCCAAGGGCGAGACGCTCGTGGCCCTGGTCCCCCTGGACGCCGTCCTGGCGCTGGGCACCGCCCACGGGGTCGTCAAGCGCGTCCGGCCGGAATGGCCCCTGAACCGCCAGGTCGTCGACGCCGTCGCCCTGAAGGACGGCGACGCGGTGGTCGGCGCCGCCCCCGCCCCGGACGAGGCCGACCAGCTCGTCTTCCTAGCCCGCACCGGCCAGCTGCTGCGCTACGCCGCCTCCGCCGTGCGCCCCCAGGGCCCGGCCGGCGGCGGTGTCGCGGGCATCCGGCTGGCCGCCGGGGACACGGTGCTCGCGTTCGGGGTGGCCCCCGCCGCCTCCCTCACCGAGACCGGTGCGGACGCCGCGGCCCACCCGCGGCCCGCCGTCGTGGTGACCGTGACGGACGGCGAGGCGGACGTGCTCGGCTCCGCCCCGGGCTCCGTCAAGGTCACCCCGCTCGGGGAGTATCCGGCCAAGGGCCGCGGCACCGGCGGCGTGCGCGCCCACCGGCTGCTCAAGGGCGAGAGCGGCCTCGAGCTCGGCTGGATCGGCGCCGCGCCCGCGCTCGCGGCCTCCCGGGCCGGCGTGGCCCGCGCGCTGCCGATCGAGTATGGGCGCCGGGACGGCTCGGGCGTGCCCGTGGACCAGCGCATCGAGGCCGTCGGCGCCGGCGCCTCCCCCGAACTCGTCTCGGCCCCGCCCGCCGAGGACGACGCCGTGGCCGTGTCCGCGGACTGATCAGGGGCCTTAGCGGCCGATCCGCACCGGGACGTCGCCGTCCTCCAACAGCCTGCCGTCATGGGTGACGACCACGACGATCCTGTCCGTCAGGGCCTGGCGCAGATCCCTCATGAGGGCGCGTGCCTCGTCGGCGTCCACGTGTGCGGTCGGCTCGTCCAGCAGCACGACATCGGCGCGGGCCACGAGTGCCCGGGCCACGGCCAGGCGTTGACGCTGCCCGCCTGAGAGCCGCTGCCCGCCTGGGCCGACGCGCGTGTCCAGGCCCTGCGGTGCGGCGGCCAGCCACGGACCCAGTCCCACCAGCTCGAGCACGGCGGTGAGCTCTGCGTCGGACGGGGCGTCCGCGACGCCGCGGGCCAGGGCGAGATTGCCGCGCGCCGTGGAGTCGAAGATCAGGGCGTCCTGCGGGGTCCAGGCGACCCGGGCCAGCGCCGTCGCGTCCGGGCGGGCCGGGTCCGACTGGGGCGTCGGGGGCGAGGTCCCGAGCGTGTACCGGCCGGCGGTCAGGGGCAGGAAGCCCAGCAGCACGGCCAGCAGGGTCGACTTCCCGGACCCGGAGGGCCCGGTGACGACGGCGACGTCCCCGGGGGCCAGGTCGAGCTCCAGGTCGGTCCACAGCGGGGCCGCACCGGGGTGGGCGAAGGCGGCCTCCGACAGACGCAGGCGACACACCGGCCCCTCCGGCGGCGCCGCCGATTCTGCGGCCTCCGCCGGCTCAGGCGGCGCCGCGGCAGCTCCGCCCTCCTCCGGGCCGAGCAGCTCGCCGGTCGCCCGCGCCCGATCCGCCAGGGTGCCCCAGTGCTGGGCGGCGGCGGCCAGCGCCCCATAGGGCTCGGCCCAGGAGAGTGCGAGCAGCACCACCAGGGCCGCGACCGGCGCTGAGGTGCCGGTGTGGGCCGCCGCGGCCGCCGCGGCCACCGCGATCCCCCCGGAGGCCGCGACCGCCAGCGCCCGGCCCCCGCCGGCGGCCCACGCGGCCCGACGGCGGGGACGCTGCAGCCGGTCGTCCAGCACCGCCAGTCCCCTCAGCGCAGGCTCGGTCAGCCCCAGCCCGCGCAGGTCCCCGGCCGCGTTCAGCACGGCGGCCACACGGTCGACGAGCGCGCCCTGCCCGCGCACCTGGGCCGCGGTCTGGCGGCGGTCCAGGACGGCGACCAGCGCGGGGATCACCACCAGGGCGACCGCCCCGGGCACCAGGGCCACGACCGCCAGCTCCGGGGCCAACGCCCAGGTCAGGGCGGCGGTGGCCAGCCAGGCGAGCAGGGCCGCCGGGGCAGGCACGAGCACCCGGGGCACCGCGTCCCGAAAGGCGTCCACGTCCGAGACCAACAGGGACAGGGCGCCGTCGGTCCGGCCCACCCGCCCCCACAGCCGGGGTTGACGGCCCAGCGCGTCCCACAGGCGCAGCCGCAGCTCCGTGGCCCAGCCGAACACGGCGTCGTGGGTGGTCAGCCGGTCCAGGTAGCGGAACACGGCCCGGGACAGGCCGAACCCGCGCACCAGCACGATCACGGCCAGCAGGTAGAGCACCGGCGGCCGCGTCGAGGCGGTGACGATCAGCCAGCCGGACAGTGCCGCCAGCAGTGCCGCGGACACGTGGGTCCCGGCGGCCCAGCCGATGCCGGCCCAGAGCTTCGGTTGCCGCCACGGCAGCAGCCGCAGTCCGGCCCGCAGCGAGACCTGTCGCGGGGTGACCGGCTCCGGCCGCGCACGCCCCTGGGCGGCGGCGACCGGCATAGCCGTGGCCGGGGATCCGGCGGTCGGACCGGCGCCGGGGGCCAGCCGGACGAGGGCGTCGGCGGCCGTCAGCAGGGTGGGATCGTGGGAGGCGGCCAGCACGGTGCACTGCGGCGTGCTCAGCCCGGGCACCGCACCGGAGGGCAAGGCCGCGAGGGTCTCGACGACGACGGCGGCGACGGCGCCGTCCAGGTGGGCGGTGGGCTCGTCCAGGAGTACGAGCCACGGGCCGGTCCCGTCCGCGGCGTGCAGGCGGGCCAGGAGGCGGGCGACCGCGACCCGCCGGCACTCCCCCGGACTCAGATCGGCCGGGTCCCGCTCCTG
The DNA here is from genome assembly GCF_024519795.1 of Micrococcus sp. Mcc89. NCBI lineage: Bacteria > Bacillati > Actinomycetota > Actinomycetes > Micrococcales > Micrococcaceae > Micrococcus > Micrococcus sp. Mcc89. The sequence goes on from NZ_JALJRI010000111.1 coordinate 22,815, forward strand.
GAGACCCTCGAGCGCCACGGCGGCCAGCACGGCGGAGCGAACGGGACCGGGCAGCGCACCCCCGGCGGCCAGGTCCAGTTCGCCGGCGACCGTGCGCTCGGTCAGCACGGGGTGCTGCCCGATCCAGAGGGTGCGTTCCGTGTCGACTCCGGCGACCCGGCCGGTGGCCTCGGCGGCGTCCTGGCGCAGCAGGCCGGCCAGCAGACGCAGGACGGTGGACTTGCCGGTGCCGGAGGGCCCGGCCAGCGCGGTCAGGCGACCCGGGAGCGCGCTGAGGTCGAGCCCCCCGAGCACCTGCCGTCCGGCCAGCCGAACGCTCAGGTCCCGAATCACGACGCCGCCGTCCCGGTCCGGCCCGGAGGCCGGCGCGAGCGTCTCGAGCACGGGAGCCGGGACGGGGGCGTCGGCCGCGGCCCGGGCGCGGGACTCGGCCTCGCGGCCGTCCTCGGAGGCGTGGTAGGCCGCGCCGACCTCGCGCAGCGGCAGGTAGACCTCGGCGGCGAGGATGAGGACCACCAGGCCGTCGAGAAGCGTCATCTGCCCGTTCACCAGGCGCAGTCCGATGAACACCGCCATGACGGCCACGGACAGGGAGGCGATCAGCTCGAGGGCGAGGCCGGAGAGGAATGCGGTGCGCAGCGTGACCATCGTGGCCGCGTGGTGCCGCTGGGAGACCTCCTGCAGAGCGCGGCGCTGGACGCCGGCCCGGTGGAGTCCGACGAGCACCGGCAGGCCGCGGGCGAGCTCCAGCAGGTGCCCGGCCAGCCGGTTGAGCCCGTCCTGGGCTGCGTCGATGCGCTCCTGGGTGTGGCGGCCCACCAGGATCATGAACAGGGGAACCAGTGGCAGGGTGATGGCGGCCACCACGGCGGAGACGAGGTCGTGGGTGAGGATCCACACGCCCAGGGCCGCCGGGACCACGGCGGTGGCGGCCAGCGCGGGCAGGGCTTCGGTGTAGTGGTCGTCCAGGCTCTTCAGGCCGTGGGTGACCAGGACGGCATCGGCGCCGGAACGGGGGCGTCCGCCGTCGGCGGCGGCCAGCCGTTGGGCGACGACGGCGGCCCGCACCTGCTGCTGGGCCCCCAGCGCGGCACGGCGGCCCACCACGCGCTGCCCCGCCTCCGCCAGGGCACGCAGGGCCACCCCGGCCGCCCCGAGCAGCACGGGGCCACTCAGGGTCTGCGCGGCGGGCACAGGGCCCACGGGGGCCGGCGGGTGGAACAGCAGGTCGAGCAGCCGGGCGGAGTCCTCGGGGTCCAGGGTCATCGCCAGGCCGGTGATCAGCCGGGCCAGGGATTCGGCGAGCAGGATCCAGCCGAGCGCGCGCAGCACGGCGAGGGCCAGCAGGGCCGGCAGGGCCCGAAGTGCGGCCGGGGTCATCGGGGGCCGGGCCCGACGGGTCGGGCCCGGAGGCGGCCCGGCCGCCGAGGCGGAGCGCTCGACGGCCGGGGCGGCGGGGCGGCTGGGGCTCACAGCGGCTCCACCAGGTGGGCCTCCGGGATGTGGGTGTCGGCCAGACGGCGGCGGAACATCCAGTAGGACCACCCCGTGTAGGCCAGCACGATGGGCACGAAGATCAGGGAGATCACGGCCATCAGGCCCAGGGTGTACGGGCCGGAGGAGGCCAGCTGAGCGGTGAGGCTGAACTGCGGGTCCACCGTGGAGGGCAGCACGACCGGGTACTGGGTGACCATGATCGCCGTCCACGCCAGCACCAGAACCAGCGTCAGGGACGTGAAGGCCAGGCCCTCGCGGCCGGCCCGGGCGGCCACCACCGACGCGGCCACCGCCACGACGGCCAGCACCAGCAGCGCCCAGGTCCACGGGCGGTCGCCGCGGGCCACCACGAGCCCTGCCCAGACCAGCAGCGGCAGCACGGCCAGCGGGGTCCACGTGGACAGGAAGCGGGCGGCCGACCGGCGGGGGGCGCCGTCGGTCTTCAGGCCGATGAACGCCCACGCCTGCGCCAGGGAGAAGCCGACCACGGCCAGACCACCGAGCAGCGCCGGGCCGGTCACCCACACGAAGGGTCCGCCCACCCGGTCCCCGTTGGCGTCCAGCGGCAGGCCGGTCGTCGTCAGCACGAGCAGCACGCCGGCCATGAAGGCCGCCAGGAACGAGCCGATGCCCAGGGTCCAGGTCCAGATCTCCCGGCCGGCGTCGGTGGCGGCCTTGCCGCGGTACTCGATGGACACCGCCCGCAGGATCAGACCGAACAGCATCACGAGCATCGGCAGGTACAGGGTGGAGAACACCGCCGCGTACCAGAACGGGAAGGCCGCGAACATCGCTCCGACGGCGGTGATCAGCCACACCTCGTTGCCCTCCCAGACGGGGCCGATGATGTTCAGCAGCACCCGGCGCCGTGGCTCGTCCCGCGCCCAGAAGCGCACGAGCATGCCGACCCCGAGGTCGAAGCCCTCGAGGGCCAGGTAGCCGAGCCAGAGCACGGCGATGATGACGTACCAGTAGACGGGAAGGACCTCAGCCATGGTCGTGCTGTCCTCTCTGCGAGCGGGTCAGTAGGCGAACGCGAGCACGTCGTCGCGGTCGCGCTTCTGTTCATCGGAGTGCTCGGCGGCGGTGAGCTCCGGCATGGCGGCCGGGACGCCGCCGCGGACGAACCGGGTCAGCAGGAAGACCTCGACGCCCAGCAGCACCGCGTAGATCCCGACCAGGACGATCAGGGACACGAGGACCTCTTCACCCGTGACCCCGGGCGAGACGGCCGCGGCGGTGAACATGTACACCTGATCCACGCCCATCGCCGGGTTCGGGTACACCACGAACGGCTGCCGGCCCATCTCGGTGAACACCCAGCCGGTCATGTTCGCCGCGAACGGCGCCCCGATCGAGGCCACGGCCAGGCGCATCCAGCCACGGGAGGCCGGGACGGTGCCGCGGCGGGAGAACCACAGCGCGCCCAGTGCCGCGAGCGCGCCGAGTCCGCCGAAGAGGATCATGAGCCGGAATCCCCAGTAGGTGACCTCCATCAGCGGCAGATAGGAGATCTCGCTGCCGGCGCGGTCGCCGTAGAGCTCGGAGTCGGGCAGGTGCGTCCCGTACTTCTGCTCGAACTCCGGCAGCAGGGTGTTGATGCCGCGCACCGGCGTGGTGAAGTCCTCGTACGCGAGGTAGGAGAGCAGGCCCGGCACCTCGATCACGCCCTGGACGTCCTCGCAGGTGGTCGCTCCACCCGAGCGCACATCGCCGAGGGTGAGCACGGAGAACGCGGTGCCGTCGTGGCAGGCGGCCTCCGCGGCGGCCATCTTGGTGGGCTGGAAGTGGATCATCTGCTGGGCCTGGGCATGGCCGGAGAATGCGGTGCCGACGAAGCCGATCAGGGCGACGGCCGCCCCGGCGCGCAGCGAGGTGAGCCAGACGCGGTGGTCGGTGCGGTCCCGGGCGGCGGTGCCGGCGTCGCCGACGACGACCCGGCCCGCCTCGTCCACGACGTCGATGCCGTCCCGGCGGCGCTTCCACAGGTGGTACCAGGCGATCCCCACGAGGAAGCCGCCGGCCACGGCCCAGGAACCGAAGATGGTGTGCGGGTAGTGGGTGAGGACGATCGGGTTGGTCAGCACGGCGCCGAGGTCGTTGAGCACCGGGCGGCCGTCGACGACCTCATAGCCCACCGGGTGCTGCATGAAGCCGTTGGCCACCATGATGAAGTAGGCCGAGAGGTTGATCCCCAGCACCGCGCACCACAGGGCGGCCAGGTGGAGTCTGCGCGGGATCCGGTCCCAGCCGAAGATCCAGATGCCCAGGAACACCGATTCCAGGAAGAACGCGATGAGCGCCTCGAGGGCCAGCGGCGCCCCGAAGACGTCCCCGACGAACCGGGAGTACTCCGACCAGGCCATGCCGAACTGGAACTCCTGCACCAGCCCGGTGGCCACGCCCATGATGAAGTTGATCAGGAACAGCTTTCCCCAGAACTTCGTCATCCGCAGGTAGTGGTCCTTGCCCGTGGCGACCCAGAGGGTCTGCAGGACGGCGACGACGAGGCCGAGTCCGATGGTCAGCGGGACCATGAGGAAGTGGTAGACGGTGGTGATGCCGAACTGCCACCGTGCGAGTTCGAGGGGATCCACGAGGCTGCGCTCCTGAGACAGGCGTTCGACCGCGACAACGCGGTCGCTGGATACCACCACCCTAGTCAGTCGGACGTCTCAGTCGGACGTCGTGACATCGCCGGACGGCGCCGGGCCGACGACGCCCTGACCGTGTCCGCGGACTGGCCCGGCCCGGGGCGACCCTGTTCGCCTCGGGCCGATCGACGCCCCCGATGGGCGCCCCGCCCGACCCCTCCGATACAGTGGGCTGTCGTCTCACCGCAGGTGAGCGCCCCCTCCCCGACCCCCCGCAGATTGGTCCTGGTGACGAACGTGTCCGGCAACGCCAGCTACGAGTACTCCCGCGCCGCCCTCCTGGCGGTCACCGAGGTGGAGGCCCCCGTCGAAGTCACCTCGCAGGACCTCGACGACCAGCTGGCGGAGGTGCTCACCCGACTGCGCCTGCCCGGCTCTCTCCTGGAGCGGGTGGCCGGTGTGCGCAGCCGACGGAACTGGGACGAGACCGAGGACTTCCAGGAGGCCGCCGCCCGCGCCGGCGTCGCGGCCCTGGAGCAGGCCGGCGTCCCCCGGGAGCGGGTGGGCCTGCTCGTGAACACGTCGGTGACCCGGGCCACGCTCGAGCCCTCCGTGGCCGTGCGGATCCACCACCTCATGGGGCTGCCGACCTCGGCGACCAACTTCGACATCACGAACGCGTGCCTCGGGTTCGTCAACGGCCTCATGCTCGCCTCCACCCTCGTGGACGCCGGCCAGATCGACTACGCGGTCGTGGTCGCCGCCGAGGACGCCTCGAAGGTGCAGGCCGCCACCGTGGCCAACCTGCACGCCGAGACCACGCACCGCGGCAACTTCATGGAGCAGTTCGCGTCCCTGACGCTGGGCTCCGGGGCCGCCGCCGCCGTCGTCGGCCGCATCGAGGACCACCCGGACGCCCATCGGATCGTCCGCGGGATCACCCGCGCCGGCACCGACCACCACGGCCTGTGCGTGGGCGACCACCACGGCATGTACACCGACTCCACCGCCCTGCTCAAGGACGGTCTCGAGCTCGTGATGGACGCGTGGCACGACGTCCCGGCGGAGTGGGCGTGGCCGGAGGCCGACCGGTTCATCACCCACCAGGTCTCGCAGATGCACACCGACGCGATCGCGGAGTCCGCCCACCTGGACCCGGCGCGCATCCCGACGACGTTCCCCACGCTGGGCAACGTCGGCCCGGCATCGCTGCCCATCACCCTCGTGCGGGAGATGGACGCCCTGGAGGACGGGGACACAGTGGTCTGCCTGGGCGTGGGCTCGGGTCTGAACACCGCGATGCTCGAGATCGAATGGTGAGCTGAAGGAGCCAGAGCCATGCCCCAGATCCCCGCCGCCCCCGCCGCCCTGCCGCCGGCCGACCGACTGCCCGGCTGGGACCCGGCATGGTCCCGCCTCGTGGAGATCCGCTCCGCCGCGGACCCGGAGGGGACCGTGCGGACGCTGCACGTGGCGGACACCGGTCCCGTGCTCGCGGCGGCCGGGGCCGAGATCGTCGGCACGATCGTGGCGGTGCACGGCAACCCGACGTGGTCCTGGCTGTGGCGGTCCCTGCTCGCGGAGACCGTGCGCCGGGCACGCCGGGGCATGGCCGCGTGGCGCGTCGTGGCGCCGGACCAGCTGGACATGGGCTTCTCCGAGCGCCTCGCGCACGCGGGATCCCCGTCCGCCGCGTCGATGGGCCGCGCCGGCGACACCTACCGCACGCTGGGCGGCCGCATCGCCGACCTGGACGCCCTGCTGGCGGCTCTCGGGCTGCGCGACCTGGCAGCCATCGGCCACCCGCTGATCACGCTCGGCCACGACTGGGGCGGCGTCGTGTCCCTCGGCTGGGCGGCGCGTCATCCGGAGCTGGTGGCCGGCGTCGCGACCCTGAACACCGCGGTCCACCAGCCCGAGGGGGCGCCGATCCCCGCCCCGCTGCAGGCCGCCCTCGCCGGGCCCGTCCTGCCGGCCTCCACCGTCACCACGGACGCCTTCCTCTCCGTGACGACCTCCCTCGCCACGCCGGCCCTCGACCGCGAGACCCGGGCGGCCTACCACCTGCCCTACGACACGGCGGCCCGACGCGGCGGCGTCGGCGGCTTCGTCGCGGACATCCCGGCCGACCCCGGCCACGGCAGCCATCCCGAACTGCAGCGGGTGGGAGAGGACCTCGCCGCCCTGGGCCGCACCGACGTGCCCGCTCTCATCCTGTGGGGCGCCGACGACCCGGTCTTCCTGGACCGCTACCTCGACGACCTCCGCGACCGCCTGCCCCACGCGCGCGTGCACCGCTACGAGAGGGCGGGGCACCTGCTCGTGGACGACCGCGACATCACCGCGCCCCTGCTGCAGTGGGCCCAGCTGCTGCGCGGCGGCCAGCTCTCCGACCCCGCCTCGGGGCTGCCGGGCCCCGTCCCGCACGCCACCGCCGACGCGGCCGCCGACCCGGGCCTGGAGGTGGACCTCGGGGAGGAGCCCGGAGCCCGCGAGCCCGGCGTGGTCCGGCTCTGGGACCACCTGCGCGACTGGGGCGCCCCCGGCTCGGACCACCGCGAGTACACCGCGCTGGTGGACATGGCCGGCGCCCAGGCCGGCCGCTCGCTGGTGGGCACCGCCCGCCGACCCGTGGCCGTCGCCTGGGGTGAGCTGCAGGAGATGGTCTCGGCCATCGCCACCGGGCTGTGGGCCGCGGGCATGCGGCCGGGCGACCGGGTCGCCATGCTCGTGCCGCCGGGTCGCGACCTGTCGGCGGCCCTGTACGCCGTGTTGCGCGTGGGCGCCGTCGCCGTGGTGGCGGACCAGGGCCTCGGGGTCAAGGGCATGACCCGGGCGATGAAGTCGGCCCGCCCCCGCTGGATCATCGGCCGCACCCCCGGGCTGACGCTGGCCCGCGCCCAGTCCTGGCCGGGCACCCGGATCTCCGTGACCGAGCCGGGCGCCGCCCAGCGCCGCCTGCTCGACGTCTCCGACTCGCTCTACGCGATGGTCGACCGCCACCGCGACCCGGCCGCGGGCGACGCCGTCGACGAGCACGGCACCGTGCTGCCCGAGCCCGCCCTGGACGCGGACGCCGCGGTGCTGTTCACCTCCGGCTCCACGGGCCCGGCCAAGGGCGTCGTGTACACGCACGAGCGGCTGGGCCGCCTCGTGGCGCTGATCTCCCGCACCCTGGGCATCCGCCCGGGCGGGTCCCTGCTGGCCGGCTTCGCCCCGTTCGCGCTGCTCGGACCCGCCCTCGGCGCCGCGTCCGTCTCCCCGGACATGGACGTCACCCAGCCGGCCACCCTCACCGCGCAGAAGCTGGCCGACGCCGCGATCGCCGGGCAGTCGAGCGTGCTGTTCGCCTCCCCCGCCGCCCTGGCGAACGTGGTCGCGACCGCCGACGGCCTCGACGCGCCCCGGCGCGAGGCCCTCGACGCCGTGCGCCTCGTGCTCTCGGCCGGCGCCCCTGTGCACCCGCAGCTGATGCGCCAGGTCTCGGACCTCATGCCGAACGCCCGGGTCCACACGCCGTGGGGCATGACCGAGGGGCTGTTGCTCACGGACATCGACGGCGCCGAGGTGCAGCGCCTGCGCACCGCCGACGACGAGGGCGTCTGCGTGGGCTCCGCGCTGCCCACGGTGTCCCTGGCCATCGCGCCGCTGCTCGAGGACGGCAGCGCCGACGACGTCATCCTCGACCCCGCGCGGGGCCACGGCGTCCTCGGCGAGATCGTGGTCAGCGCCCCCCACCTGAAGGACCGCTATGACGCGCTCTGGCACACCGACCAGCAGAGCAAGCGCGACGGGCTGTGGCGGCGGGACGGCCGGGTGTGGCACCGCACCGCCGACGTCGGCCACTTCGACGCCGAGGGCCGCGTCTGGCTCGAGGGTCGGCTCCAACACGTGATCACCACGCCCGAGGGCCCGGTCGGTCCGGGCGGGCCCGAGAAGACCGTCGACGCGCTCGGGCCGGTGCGGCGCAGCGCCGTCGTCGGCGTCGGGCCCCGGGGCACGCAGGCCGTGGTCGTCGTCGTGGAGGCGGCCGTGCCGGCCACGCGCCCGGCGCGGCGCCCGGGTCACCACCGCGACGGCCGACCCAAGCAGGGCCTCGCCCCGACCGCGCTGGCCTCCGCCGTGCGCGCGGCCCTCGAGCCGCTGCCGGTGGCCGCGGTGCTCGTGGCGGATGAGATCCCCACGGACATCCGGCACAATTCCAAGATCGACCGCGCCCGGGTGGCCGACTGGGCGGAGGCCGTGCTCGCCGGCGGGAAGGCGGGTGCGCTGTGAGCGGCTTCGGCTACGACGTCGGCCTCGATGCCGCCGGCATGCCCGACCTCGTCGAGCGCCTCGAGTCGCGCCGCGTCCTGGTGACCGGCGCCTCGGGGCTGCTGGGCGCGGGTGTCGCCCGGGTGCTCGCCGATGCCGGCAACGACGTGACCACCCTGCAGCGGCGTCCCTCGGGCGTGCCCGGTGCGCGGGACGTGCGCGGGTCGGTGACCGACCCGGCCGCCGTCGAGGAGGCCCTGACCGGCGCGGACACCGTGGTGCACGTGGCCGCGAAGGTGTCCGTGTCCGGCCCCGAGCACGAGTACGAGGCCGTGAACGTCGAGGGCACGCGCATCCTGCTGCACGCCGCGCAGCGCCACGGCGTGCGACGCTTCGTCCACGTCTCCTCCCCCTCCGTGGCGCACGCCGGCGACTCCATCGTCGGCGAGGGCGCCGGAGCCGCCAGCCCCGAGCACGCGCGCGGGCCCTACGCCCGCACGAAGGCGGCGGGCGAGCGTCTGGCCCTGGCCGCCGACCGCGACGGCTTCCGCGTCCTCGTGCTGCGCCCCCACCTGATGTGGGGGCCCGGGGACCTGCAGCTCACCGACCGGATCGTGCAGCGCGCGCGGGCGGGGCGGATGCCCGTGCTCGGCACGGGCGCTCCCCTGGTCGACACGCTGTACACGGCCAACGCCGTCGAGGCCGTGGTGGCGGCCGTGTCCGCGGCGGACGTGCACCACGGCGAGGCCCTCGTGGTGACCAACGGCGAGCCGCGACCGGTCGGCGAGCTGATCCGCCAGATCGCGCTGGCGGGCGGCGCCGCGGAGCCCGAGCGCCGCGTCCCGGCGGGCCTGGCCCGGCGTGCCGGCGCCCTGATCGAGCGGGCGTGGGAGCGGGACCTGTTCGGGCTGCGGTCCCGGGGCGTGGGCTCCGACGACGGCGAGCCGCCGCTGACCGAGTTCCTCGCCGAGCAGCTCTCGACCGCCCACTGGTTCGACCAGCGTCGCACCCGTGAGGTCCTCGCGTGGACGCCGACCGTGAGCATCGACGAGGGCCTGCACCGCGTCGCGGCGTACTACCGCGACCGCTGACGTCCGCCGCGGTCGGCACGGGCGCCCGCCCAGGGCTTTCGTTCGGGAAACGGCGCGGGTCACGCCGCTTTCGTTCGGGAAACGGCGGCGACTGCGCCGCCGACGCCTCGGTGCCCGCCGTTTCCCGAACGACAACGCTCCTGGGGCCGCCGTTTCCCGAACGAAAGTGGGGGGTCAGGCGTCGATGCGCGCGCGGTCCAGCTCGTCGGCGTGGGAGACGATGAAGTCCTTGCGCGGGGCCACCGCGGAGCCCATGAGCAGGTCGAAGACCCGCTCGGCGGCCTCCACCTCGGCGATGTTCACGCGGCGGAGCATGCGGTGGCGCGGGTCCATCGTGGTCTCGGCCAGCTGGTCGGCGTCCATCTCGCCCAGGCCCTTGTAGCGCTGGATCGGCTCGCGGTACGAGCGACCCTCCCGCTCCAGGCGGGCGAGCGTCGCGTGCAGCTCCTGCTCCGAGTACGTGTAGATGACCTCGCGTTCCTTCACGCCGCGGGTCACCGCCTCGATCCGGTGCAGCGGCGGGACGGCCGCGTACACGCGCCCGGCCTCGACCATGGGCCGCATGTAGCGGAAGAAGAGCGTCAGCAGGAGGGTGCGGATGTGGGCACCGTCCACGTCCGCGTCCGTCATCAGCACGACCTTGCCGTAGCGGGCCGCGTCCAGGTCGAAGCTGCGCCCCGCGCCGCCCCCGACGACCTGGATCAGCGCCGCGCACTCGGCATTGGCCAGGATGTCCGAGACGGAGGCCTTCTGCACGTTCAGGATCTTGCCCCGGATCGGCAGCAGTGCCTGGAAGTCGGAGGACCGGGCCAGCTTGGCGGTGCCGAGCGCCGAGTCGCCCTCGACGATGAACAGCTCGGAGGAGGCGACGTCGTTGCTGCGGCAGTCCGCCAGCTTGGCCGGCATCGTCGAAGTCTCCAGGGCGTTCTTGCGCCGCTGGTTCTCCTTATGGGTGCGCGCGGAGATGCGCGACTTCATCTCCGCGACGACCTTCTCCAGCAGCGTGTGCACCTGCTGCTTCTGGGCGCGGGCCGTGGAGGTGAGGCGGGCGGTCAGCTGCTTCTCCACCACCTGGGAGACGATCCGCCGCACCGCGGAGGTGCCGAGGATCTCCTTGGTCTGTCCCTCGAACTGCGGCTCGGCGAGCCGCACCGTCAGGACGGCGGTCATGCCGGCCAGCACGTCGTCCTTCTCCACCTTGTCCGACCCGGCCTTGAGCCGGCGCGCGTTGGCCTCCACCTGGGCGCGGAACGCCTTCAGCAGTGCCGCCTCGAACCCGGACTGGTGGGTGCCGCCCTTGGGCGTGGCGATGATGTTCACGAAGGACCGGAACACGGTGTCGTAGCCGACGTCCCAGCGCAGGGCGACGTCCACCTCGCACGTGCGCTGCACATCCTGCATGGAGGTGCGCCCGTCCTCGCCGAGCACCGGGACCCGCTCCTTGAAGGTGCCGGAGCCCTGGATCCGCCACACGTCCGTCACCGGGGTGGCGGGCGTGAGGTGCTCCACGAACTCGGAGATGCCGCCGTCGTACTGGAAGACCTCCTCGACCGGGCCGTCGGCGCCGGGCGTGCCGGGTCGGCGGCGCAGGTCCTTGACCGTGATCCGCAGGCCCGGGATCAGGTAGGCGGTCTGGCGCGCCCGCGCCTGGAGCTCCTCGGCGGAGAACGTCGCGTCCTTCACGAAGATCTGCTCGTCCGCCCAGTAGCGCACGCGCGTGCCGGTCTGCCCACGTTTGGCCTTCCCGACGACGTCCAGCGGCGAGGCGTCCGTGGACGGCTCGAACGGGGCGTCCGGCGACGGGCGCGACCCGTCCTGGAAGCGGCCCGGCTCGCCGCGCCGGAACGACATCTGATGGACCTTGCCCCCGCGCAGCACCTGCACGTCCAGGCGCGAGGACAGGGCGTTGACCACCGACGCGCCCACGCCGTGCAGGCCGCCCGAGGCGGCGTAGGAACCGCCGCCGAACTTGCCGCCGGCGTGGAGCTTGGTGAACACCACCTCGACGCCGGACAGGCCGGTGCGCGGCTCCACATCCACGGGGATGCCGCGCCCGTTGTCCTCGACCTCGACGGAGCCGTCCGGATGCAGGGTGATCTCGATCGACTGCCCGAAGCCGGCCAGGGCCTCGTCCACCGAGTTGTCGATGATCTCCCAGAGGCAGTGCATGAGGCCGCGGGAATCGGTGGAGCCGATGTACATGCCCGGCCGCTTGCGGACGGCCTCGAGCCCCTCCAGCACGGAGAGGTGGCGGGCGTTGTACTCGGTGTTCGCGGGCACGGGGGCGGGCCTTTCGGTGGACGACGGCGGCCGGTCCAGCCTACTCCGCGGGCCGGACACGCCAGGCTCCGCGCCGGACCTCCCGCGCCGCCCGGCCCGGCCGCTCGCGTACGCGGGTGGCGAAACGCGGGTGGAGGGCGGGCGCGCGGGGAAGTTCCCTGCCATCCTTGCTGTTCCATGGGACAAGAGGAGGACCGGCCCGCCCCACCGGCGTCGTCGCCCTCCAGCCCCGAGAGACCCGAGGAGGACACCATGTCCATCACCGCCGTGGCCGAGCCGGCCGCCCTCACCCGTTCCGACCGCTGCGACCGCTGCGGCGCGCAGGCCTACGTCCGCGCCGTGCTGCACTCGGGCGGTGCCCTCCAGTTCTGCGCCCACCACGCCCGCGCCGTCGAGGACGCGCTGCGTCCCCAGGCCGCGCTGTGGCAGGACGAGACGGACCGCCTCACCGCCGGCGCCTGACGCGCCCGGCATGACGAAGGGCCGGACCCCCGCGGGGGTCCGGCCCTTCGTCATGCCGCTGCGACTCAGTCCAGGTAGTCCCGGACTAGGAATGGCTATGCGCTGTGCATGAATCCCGTTTTCCAGTCACCAACTGGAGTCGTCTCCGAGCGCTGTAGGGCGAAATATCCTGGACCAAAAACGGCCCCGCCGATGCGCCAACATCAGACGGGGCCTAGGTCCAGACCTTGCGAGAAAAGGTCCGGCCCATGACCCCTCAGCGTACCCTCCCCAGCATCCTCCAGCCCGTCGCCCGCGCTGCCACATCGGTAGCGCTCACGGTGGCGGGCTTTGTCGTGCTGTCTCTGCCGTCTCTCTGGACCGGCCCCATGTGATCCACCGGCCCCCACACGCGGGGCCGCGTCCTGTCCACCGTCGCAACGCCGGTGGGCGGCACGAGGTCACAGCGTGAGCCTCCAGCGTCTACAGCCCTCTGTGCTGCCAATCATGAGGGCGCGGTGACACCCCTCCCGAATCGTCCGAACCGCCGGACGAGGGAACGCCAGTCGACGGCGTATCCCAGGGCCATAGCAACAGACGCCCCGAAACCCGGGGGGTCTAGTTGTTGTGGGTCATGAGGTTCTTGGCACGAGGGCCGGACTGAGATGAGACG